>CAZZNL010000283.1:0-2463 GCA_964655625.1 uncultured Pseudomonadales bacterium | reverse complement strand
ACCATTGATAAGCCAGCCAGGCTGGTAATGGATTTTGAGGGCACAGAGAGCGCCTTGAAAGAAAAGAAATATCCATTGTCGTTTGGCAGTGCCAAAAGTGCCAACGTCTTGTCTGACGGTGGCAGAACTCGCCTGATTCTGAATATGGTGCAGTTGGAAACCTACAAAACGCGCTTTGATGGCAACAGCTTCGTGATGACTGTTGGTAACAGCGATGTACACGAGGTAAATAAAAAAGGCACTAGTCTCGCAGAGCGCATTACCGAAGACACTTCTGGTTACGGCAGCGCCATTAAGGATGTCGACTTCCGTCGCGGCGAAAATGGCGAAGGCAAAGTGATTATTGCTATGTCCAATCCAGGTGCCAACGTGAACGTTGATGATGCGGGTGATCAAATTACCGTTAACTTCAACAGCACACAGTTGCCGATGGCGCTGAGAAGAAAACTGGATGTGGTTGATTTTGCAACACCTGTGCAGTCTGTGTCTTCGGACTTTAGCGGTGGTAATGCAGTGTTCACCATTAAGTCCAAAGGTACTTATGACTACATGGCTTATCAGACAGATAACCAGTATGTGGTGAGCATCAAGCCGTTGACAGAAAAAGAGCAGGCGGAAAAAGTACAGAAATTTAGCTATGTGGGTCAGAAGCTGTCTCTGAACTTCCAGGACATTCCTGTGCGCTCTGTATTGCAGTTGATTGCCGATTTCACTGATCTGAACTTGGTGGCGAGTGACACTGTTGAAGGAAAGATTACATTGCGCTTGGATAACGTGCCATGGGATCAGGCGTTGGATCTGGTATTGAAAACCAAAGGTCTGGATAAGCGACAAGTGGGTAATGTGCTGATGGTGGCTCCTGCAGCTGAAATTGCAGCGCGTGAGCGTGAAGAAATTGAAACCACTAAGCAGATGAATGAACTTGCGCCACTGCGTACAGAGTTTCTCCAGATTCTTTATGCAGACGCCAAAGATATCTACAAATTGTTGCAAGGTGGCAGCAGTGGCGGCACAGGCACCAGTGGTTCGACAAAAAGTATTCTGACTGAGCGTGGCACTGCAACAGTTGATGGTAGAACCAACTCCATCGTATTGACTGAAACCGATGCAAAAATTCAAGAAATCCGTGACTTTATCAAGCGTGTTGACGTTCCGGTGCGTCAAGTGTCCATTGAAGCGAGAATTGTGAAGGCAACTTCTGGTTTCCGTGAAGATTTGGGTGTCATGTGGGGTTTGGATCTTCGCAATGGAGATGCTTTCCTCAATGGTTCTATCGACAATGTGCTGAGTGCAAACAATGCAGCCTATAGATTTTTGCGTAAAGATCCTAAGGCGGGCTCATATATTGATCCGGATGATCTTGAGCTTATCAGTACGCCTACTGGTGCTGACTCGATGGTCATGGACTTGCGTGCACAGCCTGAAGAGGGTGATCCTGGTACTTTTGCAATTGGTCTGTTGGGTTCTGATGGATGGTTGTCGGTTGAGTTGTCCGCCTTGGAGAAAACAGGTAAGGGCGAAGTGGTGTCGCAGCCAAAAGTCATTACTGGCGACAAGCAGAAAGCGATTATCAAAAGTGGTGAAGAGATTGGCTACCAAGAGGCAAGCTCCAGTGGCGCCACTACAACAGCTTTTAAAGAGGCGGTATTGAAGTTGGAGGTAACACCACAGATCACACCGGATGACCGTATCATTATGGATCTGATCGTCACTAAAGATAATATTGAACGGTTTGTAGCGGGCATCCCTGTTATTAGTACTACGGAACTGACAACGCGCGTGTTGGTAAATAATGGTGAGACGGTTGTTTTGGGTGGTATCTTTGAAAACGAAACCGTCAATCAAGTGAAGAAGATTCCATTCTTGGGTGATCTCCCATTGGTGGGTCGCTTCTTCCGTAACACGACACAAAGCGACAATAAAACCGAATTGTTGATCTTTGTGACACCGCGTTTGCTGCAGGATCCTCTGGCAGATAAGCGTTGATGTTCAGGAGTGAATCAGCAGCTGAATAATCCCAGCGTGTATCTTGTCGGCCCCATGGGGGTTGGCAAGACCACGGTGGGCAGGCTGCTAGCGAAGGAGCTCAAACTAGAGTTTGTCGATGTTGATAGGGAAGTTGAGCTCCGTGCAGGTGCTGACATTCCTTGGATCTTTGACGTAGAGGGTGAGGCAGGCTTTCGCGCACGCGAAACGAAAGTCCTCGAAGATATCGCAGCTAAATCAGGACAGTTGATTGCTACCGGCGGCGGTATTGTGCTGTCTGAGGCCAATCGCAACCTGATTAAAAAAGGCTTCTGTATCTATCTCAGAGCCGAGTTGCAGCAATTGGTAAATCGCATCGGCAAAGACAAGAAAAGGCCATTGCTTAGAGCGGGAAACCCTCGTGATGTGCTCCAAAAAATACTTGAGGAGCGCGAACCTTTATATCGTGAAGTGGCAGATTGCATCGTGCAGACAGAT
>CAZZNL010000282.1:0-2484 GCA_964655625.1 uncultured Pseudomonadales bacterium | reverse complement strand
CGTGAACGCGCGCAACGATTTCGCGGCTATCAAGTCAGCCCGCAACTGATGGATCTTGCCAAACCTGACGCACTGTTTATGCACTGTCTTCCTGCACATCGCGGCGAAGAAGTGAGCGAAGATATGCTCGACGATCCTCGCTCCGTGGTATGGGACGAAGCAGAAAATCGTCTGCATGTGCAAAAAGCACTGATGGTGTTTTTGATGGAAAAGTCAGCGCGACAATAAAACAATATTTATTTACGCCACATCACCCGTGAAGCGACTTTTATACGCCAATCGGGAAGTGTGATCCCAGCGCACAGTCTCTTCAAATACGCGGCGATAGCCAATGGCGGCAATTTTCCAGCCATCCGCAGTGTAGACATAACGATCATCGTAGAACCCGGCACCCGTGATGCAAAAATGTTTTTCTGCATCGCGACTGACGGTATTAATCACCGCATCCGAAAGATACCAAGTGCCGTGCGCTTCGGTCAGCGCATCATTCAATTTAATTTCCGGGTGATGCACCTGGTGCCGTGTAACTACACGCGCATGACTCAACGCACCGGCAAGAAAACCCATAATCGCCTCGCGCCCCTGATAGCTGTGTTGCCCGTCGGCATAGGCACTCACAGCATTTTCAGTAAACAGCGCAGCCAACGCATCCCACTCCTTGAGATCCAAATGGCGCAAGTAGGCGTATTTGAGCTGTTTAATGGCTTCGATGGCCAGCAAGTGTGCCAGCGCGTTATCCGGTACCGTGTTGTTCTGGTTGTTATTCATGCTGAACCCACATCTTGTTTCTTGCCTGTTGATTATGAACGCCGCAAGCCATATGCAGCAGATACCCAGACCGGTACTAGTAAACTACACCACGCCCACCAATCTCCACTGCTTTCTGACGCCAAGCCTGCCAGCAGACCAGAAAAACTGAGTACGGCAATCGCTATTGGCCACATCCATATACGCATTACGCCACCACCTCCTGTCTCAATTCACCTTCACGCAAACTTTCAATAAATGCGGCCGCTGTCCGCCGGCGTCGCAACCACCACAGCTGCAATCCACTAACCAGTACGATAATGGCGATTATGTCTAGCAGCGCCCAGAGTATTTTCAGCGGCAAGCCACCATAATCACCAAAATGCAAAGGCTGTGACAACAGCAGTGCCGTCATGTACCACGGCATTTGCAAGGTTGCTGTCAATTCGCCGGTACCAGCGTGTATCAACACTGGTGTGAGCATCCGTGAAGTCAGCGGCGTTTTGCCACTCATCAACACTACAATGTGGTGCTGATTGGTTTGCAAAAAATAACCGGGATAAACAACAAAAGAGGGAGATGTGTCTGGCGATACCTCACGCGCCAGTTGTACCGCCTTATCCAGCGGGACAAAATTTGTCGGAACCGGTTCATTCTTGAACGGTGCAATTATTGTTGCCAACTGATCTGCCTGCCACACCTTTATCAATAAAGTCGCCCAAGTATTGATAACTCCGGTTGCACCAACCACCAACAACCAGCATAAGGTGGCGATGCCGAGCAGGTTGTGCAGATCCAGCCACTTCACACGCGGCGAGCGTTCACGGCGCACGGTGCCAAATTTTAGCTTACGCATAAATGGCGCATACAACACAACACCGGAAATGATCGACAACACCAACAAAATGCCCATCACGCCGAGAAACAACATGCCAGGCAACCCTGCAAAAAGATCCACATGCAAACGAAACATGATGTCCATGAAATCCAATTCACCGGTGTGTATTTCCAGTACACCACCGCGCAATGGATCCATGTTAGTGAACCGCACCTTTTCAGGATCAAGATTGCCAGGCGATTGCGTTGCGACAATCAAAGGATCATCAGCCTCTTGCTGCCAGAACAATCCGGCAGCCACATCGCCAGGTCGCACAGCCAACGCGTTAGCCATTACCGTTTCCAGTGCAGCAGGCGATGTACCGGGCGGCAAAGGAACAGATTCTTCCTCACCGGACAACCAGTGTTCCAGCTCATGAATTTCGTGATGAAAAATCAACGGCAAGCCTGTTATGCACAGCAACAACATGAACACTGTGCAAACCAGACTGGTCCATTTGTGGATGATGTACCAACGTGTGATAGCAGCCTGGGTCAACATCAATATTTCCAGGTCAGCGAAGCCATGACATTGCTAGGCGCACCGTAGTAAGCCTGATCCCAGTTGAGGCTGTTCAGATATTTTTCATTCGTGATGTTATTCAGGTTTAGCGATGCATTCAGATTCTTGTTGATGTCATAAGACACAAATGCATCGACCAGAACATAATCATTCTGCTCCACCATACCCGTCATATCTGTGATATCAGATTGCCAATCAAGCGCCGCTCCTACTTTCACTGCTTCCAATTGTGGCAGACGATAACTGAATGAACTGCGCAACATGCGTTTGGGAATGTAGGCGCGCTTATCAACCCCTGATGTGCCATCATCGACATCAACATAGGTGTAGCCCACAGT
>CAZZNL010000281.1:0-2509 GCA_964655625.1 uncultured Pseudomonadales bacterium | reverse complement strand
CCCCAATTGCGGTGATCACTCACCATCGTAGCAACCAATGTGGCACTGTAAGGCTTTGCCTCCAGACGATCCACAACCGTTTGCACCAATTCATTCACCATTTTTCCTTGCACCGCTTGCGCCTCACGCGAGCCAAACAATGCCGCCGCTTCCGGGCAACGCGCAAAGAAGTGCGCATAAACCTGAGGCGTGATATCCACCTCTGATTCAGCCAAACGCTCCAAACTGCCAACAATCAACGCAAAATCACCCATAACCCTTGCCTTTTCCGAACCATTCAGACATATCATTACGCTAGCAGAAGATGTCGCAGGAGAGAACATCATGCTCAGTAAATCTGCACCACAAGGCTCACAACACAGCCCCTGCTATTTCGTCATTTTTGGAGCTACCGGCAATCTCGCTGCTGAAAAACTCTACCCAGCCCTGTACGCATTGGAGGTGGCGCAACGTTTGTCACCAGCACTGCGCTTTGTCGCTGTGGCTCGTCGCAGCTGGAACGCTGAACAATGGCGCGACTATTTGCAGCAAACACTGCAAAAACACATGAAAAAACACTCACTGGATGAAAACACCGCACAGAAATTGGCTCAGCGTTTTGATTTTGTCGATGGCGATTACACACAAACTGCAACCTATGACGCACTAAAAACCTGTCTCGCTACACCGCACGACACACCAGAAGGCGCGAGTTGTGAAAACATTGTGTTCTATCTCGCCATTCGTCCCGCCGATTATTTGACCGTTGCCACGCAATTACACACCGCAGGCTTCAGCGGCAGCTTACTCAAACACCGCATCGTGATTGAAAAACCTTTCGGCGAAGACCTAGACAGCGCTCGTATGCTCAACCAACGCCTGCACGATTACTTTGACGAAGAACAAATTTTTCGCATAGACCACTATCTCGGCAAAGAAACGGTGCAAAACCTGCTGGTGTTTCGTTTTGCCAACACCTTGATCGAACCCATTTGGAATCGCAATTTTATCGATCATGTACAAATTACTGTGGCTGAACAATATGGCCTGGAAAACCGTGCTGGATACTTTGACAACACCGGCACACTGCGCGATATGCTGCAAAACCACCTCTTGCAGTTGCTCACTGCCATGGCCATGGAGCCGCCCGCCACGCTGGATGCCGATGCCCTGCAAGATGAAAAAGTGAAAGTATTGCGCTCCATTCGCCCCATACCGCGCCAAGCCGTGCATTCAATGGCTTTTCGTGCGCAATACAGTGCCGGGCAAATCAACGGCCAGCCCGTGTGTGGCTATCAAGATGAACCTGGCATAGCACCGCACTCACTCACCGAAACATTTGTCGCCGCCAAGTTTTATATCGACAACTGGCGCTGGAAAGATGTGCCATTTTATTTGCGCACCGGAAAACGCTTGGCGAGAAAAACCTCCTCCATTGCCATCCGTTTCAAACAACCACCGCAACAATTGTTTCGTGAAACCGCACTGGAATGGATAGAGCCCAACTGGATTGTATTGTCACTGTACCCGGATGAATGCATGCGCATGGAAATTCACGCCAAACAACCCGGCCTGGAAATGATTACGCGCACTGCCGAATTGCAGGCACCGTATCGACAACCGGGCGAACCCGCGCTGGAAGCGTATGAAACACTATTGCTGGATGTGATTCAAAATGATCGCAGCTTGTTCATACGCTTCGACGAAGTGGAAATGGCCTGGCGCGTGGTAGACCCCATTCTGCGCCACTGGTCCACCACACAAGAGTTTATTCACACCTACCCCGCTGGCAGCTGGGGGCCGGAAGAATCCAGCCGCTTGTTTGATAGCGAAGATCAGCAGTGGCGCAATGACTGATTCCAACATCGATACTCACATCACCACTCACGCCGTCGCTAGTGCAGCAACGCGCTGGCATTTTTTTGTCGATGAGCGTGCACTGTGTCAGACAGTAGTGGATCGCATCACTGCGCTAGCCAATCGCACCATTGCACAACAACACGCTTTTCATATCGTATTGGCGGGCGGCAACACACCGCGCGCCATTTACCAACAATTGCGCACAGCCAGCACCGATTGGCGAGCGTGGCATATTTATTTTGGCGATGAACGCTGTTTGCCTGAAGGTGACCGTGAACGCAACGACAGCATGGCGCACGACACACTGTTAACGCATGTGCCGATTCCCGCTACACAAATTCACGCCATTCCCGCGCAGCTGGCTACAGCAGAATGTTTAGCGCGTTATAACGCACTACTGGCTAACATCGAACAGTTCGATTTGGTGTTGCTCGGCCTGGGTGAAGACGGTCACACCGCCAGCCTCTTTCCCGACCACGATTGGGGCGACTACCCCACAGCGCCTGCCACCTTGGCGGTGCATCATGCACCCAAACCGCCCGCAAACCGCATCAGCCTCAGCGCCCAACGCCTGAGCCGCACGCAGCAACTGTGGTTCCTCGTCAGCGGCAGCAACAAAAAAACCGCGATACAGCGCTGGCAGAGTGGCGAAAAAATCCCTGCATCGGCA
>CAZZNL010000280.1:0-2513 GCA_964655625.1 uncultured Pseudomonadales bacterium | reverse complement strand
CACTGGCGCGGCTTGCACCATGCTTGAGGCTGCACTACCGGCGGATACTGCATTCAACGCGCCTGTGTTGATGGTGGATTTTTCCGTGGTGGTCGCCGCTAATGCGCGCAAGTAGTACGTGGTCTTGAGGCCGCGATACCAGGCCATGCGGTAAGTGACATCCAGTTTTTTACCGGATGCACCGGAGATGTATAAGTTGAGTGACTGCGCTTGATCAATCCATTTCTGGCGACGGCTCGCGGCATCCACTAACCAGCGCGGTTCCACTTCAAAGGAAGTAGCGTACAGTGCTTTCACATCGTCAGGGATGCGGTCAATTTTTTGCACGCTGCCTTCATAGTATTTGAGATCGTTCACCATCACGCTATCCCACAGGCCGCGCGCTTTTAGATCGTGAACCAGGAAGGGATTGACGACAGTAAATTCACCAGACAAATTCGATTTCACATACAGATTCTGGTAGGTCGGTTCAATCGATTGTGAAACACCGCAAATGTTGGAAATAGTCGCTGTAGGTGCGATGGCCATTACATTGGAATTGCGCATACCTTGCGCACGAACTTTGTTGCGCAAGGCATTCCAGTCCAATGTTTGGCTGCGGTCTACTTCAATAAACTGCGCGCCGCGCGCCTGCACTAAGCTTTCAATGGAGTCGATGGGCAGAATACCTTTCGACCACAAAGAACCCTCGAATGTTGAGTAGCGGCCGCGTTCAACAGCGAGATCGCTGGAGGATTGAATGGCGTAATAACTGACAGCTTCCATCGAGCGGTCGGCGAACTCCACTGCGGCATCGGAACCATAGGCAATGCGCATTTTGTACAGCGCATCCTGGAATCCCATAATGCCCAAGCCGACCGGGCGATGACGCAGATTGGACGTGCGTGCAGCCGGCACCGAGTAGTAGTTGATGTCGATCACATTGTCGAGCATGCGCACAGCAGTTTTGATGCTACGCGCCAGTTTGTCTTTGTTGAGTTGGCCATTTTCAATGTGTTGCAACAGGTTGATTGAGCCGAGGTTGCACACGGCGATCTCTTCATTGGCCTTGGTATTCAGAGTGATTTCTGTACACAGGTTTGAGCTGTGCACCACGCCTACATGTTGTTGTGGGCTGCGAATATTGCAGGCATCCTTGAAGGTGATCCACGGATGACCGGTTTCAAATAACATGCCGAGCATTTTGCGCCAGAGATCTTGCGCACGAACCCGTTTGAACAAGCGGATCTTGCCTTCGCGCGCCATCTGCTCGTACTGCTCGTAGCGCTGTTCAAAAGCAGTGCCGTACAAATCGTGCAAGTCTGGTGTTTCGCTGGGTGTGAACAACGTCCATTCACCATCGGTAAATACACGTTTCATGAATAAATCAGGTACCCAGTTGGCGGTATTCATATCATGCGTGCGGCGACGATCATCGCCGGTGTTTTTGCGCAACTCTAAAAATTCTTCAACATCAATATGCCAGGTTTCAAGATAGGCGCACACCGCACCTTTGCGTTTGCCGCCTTGGTTAACGGCAACAGCGGTATCGTTGGCAACTTTCAAAAATGGCACTACGCCTTGTGATTTGCCGTTAGTGCCTTTGATGTAAGATCCCAGCGCGCGCACAGGTGTCCAGTCGTTGCCTAAACCGCCGGCCCATTTGGACAGCATGGCATTATCTTGAATGGCGCCGTAAATGCCGTGCAAGTCATCGGGTACGGTGGTCAGATAACAGGAAGACAGCTGAGGGCGCAATGTACCAGCGTTGAACAGTGTTGGTGTTGATGCCATGTAATCAAACGATGACAGCAACTCATAGAACTCAATGGCGCGCGCTTCTTTATCCGTTTCCATGGCGGCCAAGCCCATCGCTACGCGCATGAAAAAGATCTGCGGCAATTCAAAACGAATGTCATCTTCCGTGTGAATAAAGTAGCGGTCGTACAGCGTTTGCAGCCCCAAATAATTGAATTGCATGTCGCGTTTTGCGTTGAGGGCTTGCCCTAATTTTTGCATGTCATATTGCGCCAAATCGGGAGCAACCAATTCCAGCTCAATCGCTTTTTTGATGTAGACAGGCAGTGCTTGTGGATACAGTGCTTCCATTTCGCTCTGTGTCGCCTGCGAAGCGAGACCGAGGAACGACAAAGCTTCTGCGCGCAGTTGATCTAGCAGTAAACGCGCTGTGGCGTAGGAGTAATTGGGTTCTTTTTCTACCAGCGCGCGCGCGGTAATCACCAGTGAAGTGTTTACATCGTCTTGTGAAACGCCATCGTAAAGATTGCGCATGGCTTCTTCGATAATGGCATCAGCTTCAACACCTTCCAGCTCGACGCAGGCTTCGCGCACGATGGTTTCCAGTCGTCCCACATCGAGGGCTTGTCGGGTGCCGTCGTGTAGCGTGACGCTGATGGTCGGATGAGGTTTGTGCTCCGACTGCTGTTTGGCGGCGCGCAAGCGGGCATGCTCTTCGCGATACAGCACATAGTCGCGCGCGACTTTTTGTTCGCCATTGCGCATCAGTGCCAGCT
>CAZZNL010000279.1:0-2561 GCA_964655625.1 uncultured Pseudomonadales bacterium | reverse complement strand
TGCTGCAACCGTGCGATCTGTTGACGCACACGCTCACGCACCGTGCGATCCACCGCGCCACCGTACTGCAACGCCTGCCAACGCGCATGAAGACTGATATCGCGCTCACCGCTGCCACGCAACAAATCTCGCTCTTCCAATAAGGCGGCGACATCGCAAGCCAGGGCGCCCAAACCTTGCTCACGCGCGCACAACAACATATGTGCAAAACGCGGATGCACAGGCAATGCCACCATAGCGCGACCATGCGCCGTAATTCGCCGTGCATCATCCAGCGCTCCCAGTTTTTGCAGCACAGTGCGCGCCTGTTGCAAATGCGATGGCGGTGGTGCATCCAGAAAGGCCAGCGCAACATCATCACTGCCCCATGCTGCCAACTCCAACGCCAAGGGCATCAAATCACTTTGCAAAATTTCCGGCACCGGATATGCCGCCAACGCCGCGTGCTGCTCTTCATGCCACAGCCGATAGCAAACACCAGCACGCTGGCGACCGGCACGCCCCGCACGCTGTGTCGCTGTGGCTTGTGAGACCGGTATCGTCACCATGCCGCTCATACCACGGCGCGGATCGAAACGCAGTGTGCGCACCAAACCGGCATCTACCACTACACTCACGCCATCGATAGTTAACGAGGTTTCTGCAATGCTGGTGGCGAGAATAATTTTGCGCTTTCCGTGAGGATCGAGCTGCAGTGCCGCCTGCTGTTGCGCCGCTGACGCTTCTCCATACAAACCGTGAACAGCAACGGGCATCGCGATGGTTTGTGTTTCCAGCAGCGTTTGTGTACGACGAATTTCACGCTGACCTGGCAAAAATACCAGCACATCGCCCTGCTGCTCTTGCAACGCCTGCAACACTATTTGCGCAACGCGCTGCTCCAGTGGAGTTTGGTTATCGCGCCCCGAATAAATTAGTGTCACCGGATGGCTGCGTCCTTCACTGCTAATCACTGGTGCGCGATCCAGCAACGCCGATACAGCCACGCCATCGAGCGTGGCCGACATCACCAGTATTTTCAAATCCTCGCGCCAGTGCTGTTGCACATCGCGCGCCAGTGCCAACCCCAAATCAGCCGCCAGTGAGCGCTCGTGAAACTCATCAAAAATAATCAGGCTGACGCCAGTCAATTCCGGATCCTGCTGAATCATGCTCACCAGTATCCCTTCGGTGACCACTTCTATTCGCGTTTGCGATGCGATGCGATGCTCACCGCGAATGCGATAACCCACGGTCTGGCCGACGCGCTCACCCGACAACTGCGCCATGTACTGCGCCGCGCGCACCGCCGCCAAACGGCGCGGCTCCAGCATGATAATTCGCCCCTCCACAGCGCCATCCTGCAACAGCGCCAACGGCACGCGAGTGGTTTTGCCAGCACCCGGCGCGGCGGACAAAACCACGCAGGCATGGTTGCGCACGGCATCCAGCAATGCCGGTAACACCGCATCGATGGGCAAATTGGAACTCATTGTCGACTACCTTCCTCGTTCAACGGCGGACATCTTGAGCCACCACCCAACAGATTGCGACTCTTGGTGTTGCTTTGCCAATGGCTTAGACTGGCAGCGTTCTATCATCTTTCGAGTACTGACCGTGTTTCACTCCTGCGGATTTATCAATCAAGTCTGGCGATGGTGCCACTGAGCGCACTGCACGCACCTGTGCACCCTGCTTTGCTGTTGTTGATAACCGTCAGAGGAATACGCCATGCTCCACCTAACGCCTGAAAATTTCGCCGCGCTCGCCGCACAAGGCTACAACCGCATCCCCGTGGTGCGCGAACTGTTTGCTGATTTGGAAACCCCGCTGTCCTGCTACTTGAAACTGGCGCAACAACCGTACAGTTATTTGCTGGAGTCTGTGCAGGGCGGCGAAAAATGGGGGCGCTACTCTTTCATCGGCCTGCCCTGTCGCACCCAGCTGATCGTGCGCGGGCAAACCATCACCGTGCAGCAGGACGACAAGATTATTCAACAAGAGCAGTGCGCTGATCCGCTGCGCTTTATCGACAACTTTCGCCAACAGTATCGCGTGGCCGAACTGCCGGGTTTGCCGCGTTTTACCGGTGGCCTGGTCGGCTATTTTGCTTACGATACGGTGCGCTATGTCGAACCGCATTTGCAAGCCACGACGCCTGCTCACGACCTGATTAACACGCCCGATATTTTGTTGCTGCTGTCAGAAGAAGTGTTGGTATTCGACAATTTGTCAGGACGCATTCTGCTGATTGTCCACGCCGACACTGCGCAAACAGATGCTTTGCGCCAAGCCCAGCAACGCCTCGATGCACTGCAAGCGCAGCTGGCCACTGCAACACCAGCGCTGCCGCCGATTGCACTGGCGGCACCGACTGATGCACAACTGGAGCAGCAATTTGTTTCTTCGTTTGGCGAAGAGGCTTTCAAAAATGCTGTGGCATCCATCAAAAACTACATCCTCGCTGGCGACACCATGCAGGTCGTGTTGTCGCAACGCATGTCATTGCCCTTTGATGCCGAACCGTTGAACTTGTATCGCGCTCTGCGCAGTTTGAACCCGTCGCCGTATATGTTTTTTCT
>CAZZNL010000278.1:0-2568 GCA_964655625.1 uncultured Pseudomonadales bacterium | reverse complement strand
GACAGCAGCCACCATCTCTGCACGTTTCTCTGCAGGTGCCGGTTCGGCCACCATATTTTGCAGCACTAGCATTTGCGACTTGGTCAACGCTTCCAGCAACTTATTACTTTTTGCCTGATCGTGAGCAATGGTTTCCAACCCGGTTTGCACACGCGCCAACAGAGAATCCTGAATCAACATCAATCGATTGCGCTCGTTGGCGTCCTGCTTTTCTTGCACACTCCAGATGATTTCATCAATGGTATCGACACCTTCCTGCCACTGACTGGAATCCTCTCCATGACGCAACATAGTAAAGGTCAAATAATCAGACCACGGATGCAGCAACAACACGATGATATGTGAAGGCAGGTCATGCCCCTCCATGCGCTGACGAATTTCACGCAGCACGCAACGCTTTACGTCGCGCAGCCTTTCCTCACCTTCAGCCTTCTCACGGGCGCGGCGCTCCACTACCTCAATGCTGCGCTCTACCTTCTGATTGAACTCGCGCATCTCCAACAGTAACTCATCACACAGACTGGTATCACTTTGGAAATCAGTCAGGATGCGTCGAATAACAGACTTGATCTTGGGGAACACTTTGAACTGGCTGCCGCCATCGGTATTCACCCAACGTGCACCTGCCTCAGCCAGACTATTGAGCAGTTGGCGCGAAGAATGCTCTGGTTTTTCAAACAAGGCGCGATCAATAAAAGCCACTTTGAGATAAGGCGTGTGCAAATAACTCAGCACCGCCTTCACTGCGTCCGGCAGCTCTTTGTCACTCAACATGTACTCAAAGATCATGCCGACCAAGTCGATAATACGACCATCGTCCTCTGCAACCTGCTTATCTTCGCCGATATTTTGGCGCAGCTGCTGCGTTACATTCTGAAACTGCTGTACCGTCATCGCCGGTGGCACAGCAATGTAATCCATCACCTCTGCATGCTGCTCCAATGGCACTTGTGCCAATGCGGCAACCACTTCGCCCTGGGTACACAACGCCGCAGCAGCATTACCCTGGCCAGTAAAAGCCGGCTGACTGAAATAATGTGGTCGATAATTCCCCACTGTCGGCACGCTGTGTGGAACAGAAGCTGCTCCTGGCGCAGGAGGTGTGCCACCACCCGTTTCCGTTTGCTGCAGGCTACAAATGTCTGCATACAACTGGCGCTGAGCGACCAAGGTTTGCTGCAGCGCAGGATTGTGTAATGTGTCCTGCTCTACGCGACGTGAAAATTCCGTGCGCGCCGGATCGGGCACAGGCATAGCAGCATCTACTGTTGTCTGCGATGCTGTCTTTTCAGTGGTGTTGGGTACAGTGCTGCTGGATGCAGTGTTCTCAGAATCCGGCGTTGCCACAGCAGATGTTGTCGCGCTTGACGATCGCGGCTTTGACAAGCCGACACCAAATCGCAAGTTGGGTAATACACCCTGCTGCTTGAGATAAGCATTAGCAGCCGCGTAAAACTCACCTAAGTTTTCTAGCAGTGTTTTTTCAAACACACGAAAAAACACCACCGTGAGCCGAACCTCCAACTTCAATGGCTCTATAGCAGATTGCAGCGCCAAGGCGAACTGCGCAGCTCCCAATGGATTGCCGTCTTCTGGCAGTTTGCGACCACCCTTCAAAATGGCCAGTCGCTGCATCAGACCAAACAACTCTTCAGAAAAACGCGTTTCTGCGCGACGCGCCAACGAAGAAACCGCCAAATCTTGCTCCAACTCTTCATCAGCCAACAATGACAAGTCGCGCGACATATCCTGCTTGCTAGTATCTTTGCCACCCAGCTGATCTTTTTGAAATAGCTGAAAGCCATTGGCGACACTGCGTTTGAAAGCCATCAACATAGATGCTTTTTGACGACGTAATTCGCGCGACAACTGCAACAGATGCCACTGCTCATCATTGGTTTTGGCAGCATCGGACATCTCCATCACTCGATCTTCAACCGCTTGGAAAAAATCCTCATAGGATTTGTCACAAAACCGCAGCGTCAAATTCTGCAGCGCAGCAAGATGTTTGGTACTGGTGGAGTTATCCATGAAGGTTAACCATCCTTAATCAGATAATGCCCTACATTTTACAGCGTTTATGGGTTAGGCAGACAGAACAAACAAGCCGATCACACAGCCCACGGAGGCGACCCACACCAAGCTCCGAACCGTGGCTTGATCCAGAACGTACATCACTCCATAAACCAGCCGACAAACCACAAAAGCTACCGCCAGCGCATTCACCGCACCCTGTGCTACAGCAGCACGCTCAGCCAGCAACACCGCCGCCACAAACAGTGGAAAGGTTTCGTAGCCATTTTGCACCGCCCAGTGCGCCCGTTTGCGAGCACCATCCAAACGCTCCATATACTCACGTGGACGCGCATTATCAAAATCCTTGCTGGCCTTAGCATAGACAGTAAATACGAAAGGCACAAATAACCCTGCCGCCAGAATGCACCAATCCGCGATAGTTAATGAGATATCTGCCACTGTTATTCTCCTGTAGTTATAGCTGTAGTTACGGCTGTGTTTGTTGTTTTATGCCACGATGTAGCGCCAAAGGTACAGTCCCCACACTAGCAC
>CAZZNL010000277.1:0-2572 GCA_964655625.1 uncultured Pseudomonadales bacterium | reverse complement strand
GCCTCATCCAGCCTCTCGAACCCGGATGACTTCCTGATCGAGACCGACAAGGGTTTACCCTCAGCCGACACTTGCACCCGCAACAATACTTTGCCCTGTTCGCCCAAGCGCCGCGACAACGACGGATAACTCGGTGCCGGATTATTCAGATAGGCTGCGTTGTAGCGCGCCGCCGTCATCGGCGCTGGTGCAGGTGGCGCATTGGAAGGAGCCGCAGCACTGGCAGGCGGTGCCGATTCCTGCACCTTCTGCGGTCTTTCAACAGGGCGTGGCTTTTTCTTCAGCGGCTTCTTTACCACCTTGTGCTGCTCGGCCATTTCCTCCTTCTGCAATACCTCTGGTGCCGGAGGCTCCGGCGGCGGCTCTGCCACCGGCTGCTGTACCTGTTCACCGGCAGGCGGTGACAATGTCAGTAAATCGATGGTCACTACCTGTTCCATGCCAAGCGCCAGCGGCGGTGGCACAGAATGAACTATCCACCAAGCCAGCGCAGAACCGTGCAAGACAAGTGAAAGCATTACACCTGTCAGCATCACCGTCTGGCCATGCAGAAAGGAATTATGGTTGCCAGCAAAAACGCTCAAGTGAAAGAAAACCCTAAACAATGATAATGATAATAATTATCGTTAAAGGAAAAATCAAGTATTCCACCAGGTGGAAATGGCTGCAATACCATAGCCTCCCAAGGCTTTGACTCGCGGCAGATGACTGCCATCCAGCCCACCCAAGGCCAACACCGGCAGCGGACAAGCCGCCACCAGCGCTGCGAATTCAGACCATCCCAAGACCGGCTCATTCGGGTGACTGCGCGTCGCCAACACGGGCGAAAGCGTGACATAGTCCGCGCCGATTGCCACTGCATGCTCCAGCTCCGCACGATGATGACAAGACGCACCGAGCAAAACATTTACAGGCAGAGTCGGCCGTTCACTGCACTGCAATAAACGCTGCGCCGTGAGATGCACGCCATCACCGTTATCCAGGGCAGCACTATCAACCGGTGCGTTCAACAGCAAGGTAGCACCCGCCGCCGCACACAGCGATTTGAGCGCCGCAGCACAGCGAGCAAACTGCAGCGAATCCAGCGCATGTGCGCGCAACATTACGCCATCAATAGCGTGATCTGCCAACGCACGCTGCACACGCTGCACACAATCTTCCGGCGAAGAAAAATCACCAGTAATTAACACCCGTTCCGGCAGACGCAAGGCTGCAACGATGGCGCGATTCGCTGCCGGGAAATCGTAATTGACCAAGGTGCTGACCGGCACCCATTGGATTGGCTGTCCTTCAGCAGGCCGCGCCGTCCCCGAAAAATTGCTCACTTGCCAAACATCCAGCAACACTTTTTTATCGGGATAGGTAAAAGGAATTTTCAACAGCGGCTGCGCTGCCAATATCTCCAGTGCCACCTCTTCGCGAATTTCGCGCTGCAACGCAGTGAATACGGTTTCGCCCATTTCTACTTTGCCGCCGGGAAACTCCCACAATCCACCCTGATGCTGTTGTGCACTACGACGCGCAATCAACACGTCGCCGTTGGTATTTTTGATAACAGCAACGGCAACATGGACAGTTTTCATGCAGATGCAACGAACAATTAAGTACGATACTCGGCGTTGATCGTCACGTATTCGTGTGAGAAATCACAGGTCCACAGCGTTTCACTGGCTGTGCCGCGCTGCAGCTCAACGCGAATGGTGATGTCTTCCGGCGCCATCGCTTGTTGACCCTGCTCTTCCGTATATGTCGCAGCACGACCACCGCTTGCAACAATTTGCACATCGTTGAGAAAAATATTGATGCGCGCCGTATCAAGTTGCTCAATACCGCTGCGGCCGATTGCGGCCAGAATCCGGCCCCAATTGGGATCCGATGCAAACAGTGCCGTTTTTACCAAGGGCGATTCTGCAATTGCATAAGCGGCACGCAAACACTCTGCACTGTCATTGCCACCGTTGATCTGCACCGTGACAAATTTAGTTGCACCTTCACCGTCGCGCACAATGGCCTGTGCCAATTCAACAAACACCGCTTCCAGCGCAGCAGCAAATTGCGGCCATGCAGCAGAAGCGGGTGACAAAGCCACACTCGATGCACCAGTAGCCGCCAACATACAGGCGTCATTGGTCGAGGTATCACCGTCAATAGTGATGCGGTTGAACGATTTATTCGCTACCGCCGCCAACAACGCCTGCAAATCTTTTTGTGCAACTTGCGCATCCGTTGCCGCAAAGCCGAGCATGGTGGCCATGTTAGGTTTGATCATGCCTGCACCTTTGCTGATGCCCGTGATCGTAATGGTTTTGCCGTCAACCATAACCTGGCGCGATACACCTTTAGGGCGTGTATCTGTCGTCATGATGCCTTCTGCAGCGCGCAACCAGTGATCCGCTGACAAATCATTCAATGCAGCAGGCAAGCCCGCTTCCAACCGCGCCATCGGCAACAATTCACCAATCACACCCGTAGAGAAAGGCAACACCTTCTCTGCTTGCGTTTGGGTGAGCTGTGCCAGCGCCGCACAACTGCGCGCGGCATCTTGCATACCTTGTTCACCCGTACCGGCATT
>CAZZNL010000276.1:0-2588 GCA_964655625.1 uncultured Pseudomonadales bacterium | reverse complement strand
CAGGATCATTTCAACCAGTACGCGGCGCTGCGTGGACAGCCCTATACGCCACCACTCAAGCGCAGTATTTATCTCGGCACGCTGCCTGATTGTGCATTGCGTTTTGTGCGGCACTCGGCGAGCGTGGTGATGAAAAATCGCGGCGATATCCCGAGGGATTGGAAATGAATACGGCGAAAAAACCGCGCTTATCTGTCGTCGTGGTGGTGTACGACATGCCGCGTCAGGCGATGAATACCTTGTTCAGTCTGTCATTACCGTATCAGAAAAATGTCAGCGCCGAGGATTACGAAGTCATCGTGGTGGAGAACCGTTCTTCACGCTGTTTGGATCCCGCCGCTGTGGCGGCATTAGGGGCGCAGTTTCATTATTTTTTGCGCGATGAACCTGGTGTGTCGCCCGTGCCAGCGGTGAATTTTGGTTTGGCACAGTGTCGCGGCGAGCAAATTGGTCTGCTGATTGATGGTGCGCGTCTGGTGACGCCGCGCGTCTTGGAATACGCCATGTTGGCTGCGCGTATGAATGACAATGCGTTGGTCATGGTGCCCGGCTATCATTTGGGTGAACGAGATCAGAAATTCCATTTGCAGACCGGTCACAGTGAGTCGCTGGAAGTCAGCAAGTTGCAAGAACTGGCATGGCAAGACAACGGCTATCGCCTGTTCAAATGGGCGTGCTGGAGCTCTAGTAATCAACGCGGTTATTTGCAGCCGATGCAGGAGTGCAATGCACTGTTTTGCTCCGCTGAAAATTTCCGTCGCATTGGTGGTGCCGATGTGCGTTTTGATCAGCCCGGCGGTGGATCAATCAATCTTTATCTCTATCGCAAGCTCGGCATGTTGCCGGAGGTTTTGTTGTATGTACTGCCGGGTGAGGGTTCATTTCATCAATTTCACGGAGGCGTGACTACACAGGAATTGCCGGAGGATGACGAACGTCGCGCGGTACTGAAAGCCTTTGATGCGCGCTTGGAAGCCGTGTGGGGCGGGCCGTTCAAGGCATTGACGCGCGAGCCTATTCTGTTGGGCGCAGTGACGCATTGGGCGCAGCCGTTTTTGGAAAAAGCCTCGGAGATGGCCAGTCAACGTTTTGCGCGTCTGACGGCTAACAAAAAAAACTTTTGGGATGATGATGCAGGTTTTTCACGGTTTACTGAAAATGCAGTCAGTTGCCTGAATGATGGCTATGAGCGTCCCGCCATTATGCAGCGCCAAGATCTTCTTGATCGTTGATGCTGATGGTCAATGAAAGAACGTGGCGATATCGTGTTGTTTCTTCCAGGCGAGTAATGCCGCAACGGCAGCGTGAAAGTGTGGTGTTACATCAGCCAAGTATTCAGTCATATCTTTTTTAATCAGTGTTTCCATGGCGTTGCAACAGGTTTTTAAATCAGTGACGCCGCAATAGCAGCATGCACCATGCAGTTTGTGAATCTGCTGTTGCGCCAGTGCCATATCGCCACTGTCGATGCTTTGTTGAATGGCGACACTGTCTTGTTCCAGTGTGCTGAACAGAATTTCCAGCATTTCACGCGCGGCTTCTGCGCGATTGCCGCAGGCTTGCAATGCGGCGCGGCGATCGACACAAGGTTCGCCTGAACCCAGTGCTGCCTCGGTGCTTGCTGGCGTGAAGGCAGGTACAGTGGCAGGCGCTTTTATTGGATGCTGCTCGCGCGCGCACCATTTCTCTATGGTGTGCAACAACTGTTCTTCGCTGACGGGTTTGCTGAGAAAGTCATTCATGCCGACAGTCATCATGTGCTGGCGCTGTTCGGCCAATGCGTGTGCGGTCAGCGCAATGATGGCCGTGCGGCGGCCGTTCTGTGTTTCCAGATAGCGAATTTTTTTAGTGGCTTCCACGCCGTCCATGATGGGCATTTGGATGTCCATAAAAATCACGCTGATACGGTCATTGGCTTTGTAACAGGCGATGGCTTCTTCGCCATTGCTGGCACTGATTACGGTTGCTCCCAGATCCTGCAGCATTGTAGTAATCAGCTTCAGGTTGGAGGTGTTGTCATCTACCGCTAAGACAAACAGAGAGGTGTCCAGCACTTTGGTAGGCGTGTGGTTGTTTTCCAGGAGAGGTGCGGCATGGTCGGGTAGTAATGTTTGGCACAGCACCTCTGCCAAACGGCTTTCGGCAATGGGCTTTTGTAGCAGTGTGTAGTTGTGGTGGTATTGAGACAGTTGTGATCGCACGGAAGAGGGTGCACACAAAATGATTTTGCAGGCATGGCGTTGTTCACAGAGGGTAGCCACCTGCATCAATTGTTGAATGTCATGCTCGGCACAGCGTGGCGGCAAACCGAGCAGCAATACATTGACAGGATTTTCGGTGCCGGCATAGCGTTCAACAGCGGGCAAGATTTGTTCTATGGATTCTGCCCATATCGGCTGTGCGCTCCATGCCGTTAGCAAATGGCTAGTCGTCAGGCGACAGATTTTTTCGCGGTCGTACACCAGAATATGTTGCTGTTGCAACAGGCCTTTGCGTGGATTGATCGGAGCTGCGTTGGCAATATCAAACCGCGCAGTAAACCAGAACACGGTATTGCCTGGTTCACTGTGATAGTCGATATCTCCTCC
>CAZZNL010000275.1:0-2590 GCA_964655625.1 uncultured Pseudomonadales bacterium | reverse complement strand
GCCTAGCAGAAGATGAGCAAGTCAAACAGCAGGCATTATTGTTGGAAAAACTGGATGCATGGTTGGTAGACCATCCAGATGACGAGCGTTTTATGTATATGCGTGCGCGCTTGTTGTCTGAAGCGGGCTTGTGGGAGCGTGCTGAATCAGATTATCGTCACCTGGTGTCGCGCTTTCCAGATCAGGACAATTTTTTTGCGGAGTATGCGCAAGTATTATTTTTAAAAAATGATCGCCGGATGACCGAAGACGCTCGCGCTTTTCTATCTAAAGCATTGGAGCTCAATGCGGACAATGTAACGGCTTTAGGGCTTTTGGGTATGGCGGCGTTTGAGGAAAAAAATTATCGCGCCGCTGCAGATTTTTGGGGGCGTTTGCTGCGTGTTATTCCCGCGGGTACACCGCAGGCAACAGCCATTGCAGAAGGTGTGGCCAAGGCGCGAGAACTGGGAGGCTTGCCACCTGTTGCGGTGGAGGCGAGTGTAAAGCTGTCAGTGCGCGTGAGTATTGACGCGGCTGCACAAGCAGGGCCGGACGAAACAGTCTTTGTGTTGCTGCGAGCCAAAAATGGCCCGCGCATGCCATTGGCGGCGGTGAAAACTACAGTGGCTGGTTTGCACAATCCTGTTCTACTGGATACAGCCACTTCGCCAATGATGGGGCAGGTGGACTTGTCTGCGATTGACCAGTTTGAGGTAGTGGCGCGCCTCTCGCGGAGTGGGCAGCCTGTGCCGGCAGCGGGCGATTGGGAGGGCGTCAGCGCCCCATTGCAAAAATCGTCTCTGCCTGCTCAACTGGACATCGTGATTGATCGCGCGCTGTGATGATATGCCTGCGTCAAGAAAACCGGCGTTAAGAAAACATGCTCTAAAAAACATGGAGATATGCGTATGAACATGAAAACAAAAGTCTCGCTGGCGGCGTTGTTGTTGCTGGCGCTGCGCATACAGGCGGATGATTTGCAGAGCGTGGTGAAAGACATCAAGCCCGGCTTGTGGGAAGTGCAGCAGAAAGCGGCGGTGGATGGGCAAGAATTGCCGGACATGAACAAGATGTTGGAGAAAGTGCCGCCAGAAATGCGCGCCTTGCTGGAAGCTAAAATGTCTAAAAAAGCGGCTGCCATGGCATCGGGCAAGCCTGTACAGGTCTGCATCACCGCTGAACAAATTGCCCGTCAAGAGTTTACGAATACATCACGCAATCGCTGCAAAATGGGTAACGTCAAACGCGATGGCAACGTATCCCATATGACCATGCAATGCAGCAAGCCCAAAGGTGAGGGTGAAACCACGGTCACGCGCCATAATTCGGAGTCTTGGTCATCGGTCACACACATGAATATCGAAGAATACGGCTCTGTACACGCTGTTAATAGTCAGGCAACGGCCAAATGGTTGTCATCCGATTGCGGTGATGTGAAGCCTATCGAAATGAAAGCACCGAAAACGGTTGAGCCAGAGCAATCTGCTGATACAAAAGCCGCTGCAGAAGCAAAACTCTCCGCGCCACAGAAATCCGCAGTGACGGAAAATCAGCCGCAGCCGTAGGTCGTTATCGCGCATTACTCAAAAGCGCCGTGAAGGCCGTGCTTGTCACTGCTCCGGTGCTCTCCTAAAATCGCGCACTTTCATGCTTACGCCCGCTCATGTCGGGCTTTCTGGGAATCCCATGCCTGTTATTACGCTCCCTGACGGAAGTCAGCGTCATTTTGATCAAGCGGTGACCGTCGCTGATGTGGCGGCCTCTATTGGTGCCGGTTTGGCCAAAGCTGCTTTGGCGGGACGAGTCAATGGCAAACTGGTAGACACTTCTTTCTTGATCGACAGTGATGTTGAACTGGCCATCGTGACTGAAAAAGACCCGGATGCCTTGGAGATTATTCGTCATTCCACCGCGCACTTGCTGGCTATGGCGGTGCAAGAGCTATTTCCGGGTACACAGGTGACTATCGGCCCCGTGGTTGAGGATGGCTTCTATTACGATTTTGCCGCCGCTCGCGCATTCACGCCGGAAGACTTGGCTGCCATTGAGAAGCAGATGGAAGCGTTGGCCGCAGCCGATCATGCCGTGCAGCGCGTGGTGATGAGTCGCGATGAAGCCGTCAAAACCTTTGCAGCGATGGGTGAGCACTATAAGGTCGAAATCATCAATGATTTGCCCGCTGGGGAGGAAATTTCCGTTTACCGCCAAGGCGAGTGGATGGATCTCTGTCGCGGCCCGCATGTGCCATCTACCGGCAAATTAAAAGCCTTCAAGCTGATGAAAGTGGCGGGAGCCTATTGGCGCGGTGACAGCAATAACGCCCAATTACAGCGCATTTACGGCACTGCCTGGCTGAATAAGAAGGATCTGCAGGCCTATCTCACGCGTTTGGAGGAGGCCGAGAAGCGTGATCACCGCAAGCTCGCCAAGCGTCTCGATCTGTTTCACATGCAGGAAGAAGCGCCGGGCATGGTGTTCTGGCACAACAACGGCTGGATCATCTACAAAGAGATCGAAAATTACATTCGCCAGCGTTTGCGCAAAGCGGGCTATCAGGAAGTGCGCACACCGCAGGTGGTAGATCTGACACTGTGGGAGCGTTCCGGTC
>CAZZNL010000274.1:0-2612 GCA_964655625.1 uncultured Pseudomonadales bacterium | reverse complement strand
GCATCTGCCTGCGGCCAGAGAATCCTGATTATTACTGATTTCATATCACAACAAACCCTATTTATTTGCCCTACATGTCATCGCCACAGCCATCAGCGGTCATCAGCTGCGTCAGATGATTTTTTATCCGCTTCTTTACCATCGTCACCGATAAAAGATTTTGTCGTTTCTTTCTTTTCTTTCTCTTTCTTTTCAAAACTAAATCGCTGACCACTATCGCGACTCAACAACACAAGCTCTCCCGTCTGCTCATCCCGAAATAAAACAGAGATCAACCACACGGTGCTATTGCCATACTTGGCCACCGTACGCACCTCGAAGTACTCGCTGCTGACACCCAACATACTGCCAATACTATTGTCATGGTCATCATCGTCGCCATTACTGCCATCCGTGCCAGAGTCATTCTCGCCGCCATCTGAATCATCAGAATCGCCACCAGAAAGACTATCCCCTGAGCCCATTGGGGCTCCGCCATCTTCATCATCTTCATCACCATCAAGACCCAGCATTTCAACAAAACCCGCCGTTGAAGAAAGCGCCCCCTCCATCTGACTCCTCTGTGCGACAAAGTTCTGTACCAAGGCAATACTTTGCTCCGATCCATCGGTCAAGGCGACCAAAACCTGCTCCGGCGCGGTATTGATATTGATGCGCACCGGCACCGGCAGTGCCGACAAAAACGGTGCCACGCGATTGTATTCAGGCATCTTCATATCGCGCAGCAGGCGCAACTCCGAGACACTACCAAACTGCGTATCACCTGCTCGGTAATTCAGCTTATCCGTGCCGTACAAATCTTCGTTGTCATTGTCGTAACTTGCCCAGCGCGCTGCCATGTCTGCGTAATGAGAACTGACTCCCACATAAGCCATCAATTTTTGCAGCACTTCTACTTGTGCAGATTGAATAGCTCCTTCACGGCTGACTACATTGTTCAAGTTAAAGCGCGACTGCATGTCATAAATTTCAAAGCTGACAGAACCCTGTGGCACTACCAGCTTCTGCTCCGGTTGCGCCCACTTTTCATGAAAGTGATCAACTTTTGTTGCCAACTTATCCTGCTCGAAATCAGCCGCTAAAATTTGGCGCGCCATGGCTTCACCACCCAAAGCATATTGCCAGGCTTGTTGCCGGTTAAAGTGGCTCTCCGAGCGTTTAACACCTCCATAAACACGGCTGATGACTTCAGAACAAATCAACACTGCAATTGCCAATGCCAACAACACCGTAATCACAGCAATGCCACACTGTCGGCTACGCTTCACTGCGCTTCCCCTGTAGTGACCTTTTCCTTCTTGATCTGGTCTTCCACCTGATAAATCTGCTCTAGCATCCCATAATCTTTGGTTCTCATGGTCAGTTTGATCGCTGCGGGCAGCGCCCTGTTATGCTCACGATCATCCGATTTTTTTTCTGGCCAATCTGATTTCCAACTACCTTTTTGATCGAGAAACTCTAGACGCACATCCTCCACATTGCGAAAAAGCACCTGCACTGTAGCGGTGACACCTTCCTTTCTATCCAATGCGGGCCAGGTATGACGCAACATACTTTTCGCCCTCTTTTTTCCGCCCGCTTTATCGTTAGCCTCGTAGCCCAGTGAATAAGCCACACGCTCCAGATCACTGCGCGATGCCAACAAGGGATTGCGCACACCCTGTCGAGTAAATTGCAACAAAAACTCACCATCATCAGCAATCAAGGCAGGCGATCGCTTATCGTCAGGTTTTTTAACATCCCTCATTACCAGCTGATTCATATCCATAGACATCAACCACAGCGAACGCTGCAAATCCGCCAAAGCATCCACATGTGACACCACCCGATCCTGAGCTGCCACCATGGCCGACAACACGCGATAAACACCCGCAGCAATCACAGCAAAGACGGCAATAGCCACCATGACCTCGATCAACGTAAAACCTCTGCTTGATTGACGAGAGTGCAACATCACTGTTTACCGATAAAGCCTGTCAGCAGATAACTGGTTGTTTTTTGATTGCGCGAACCGGCTGGCTTCACCAGCACATCCACTTGTCGAAAATTGTCATAACCTGCACTTTTGGTGGTCAATTTAACTTCCCATTTTCTCCCCATAAATTCCAGCGTTTCATTGCCATCATGTACAGCAGACCACTCTTTATCGACACGCAGCTTCGCCAACTTATTTTCTGCCACCACACTGGCCAAGGTTTTTTCTTCCAGATACTGCTCACTGCGAATACTGTCGCCAATGCGCACTAGCAGAGTGACTGACAGCACTGCAAAAATCACCAGCGCCACCATAATCTCAATGAGCGTGAACCCCTGATGACTTTTTGCTTGCACTGAGACGTCAATCATTAACTGTCTTCCTTTTTGCCGAACTTCTTCTCTCTTTGCTGTCCGCCTCCTGCATGCGCACGGAACCCAAACCATCACCGGTGATTACATATGCCCTACCTTTGACGCGAGAGCTGGACACTTGCAAGCGAAAGGGGGTGTAGTGCCCATCAGAAAAAAAAATCAGCACCGGCGGTACTGATTTTGTCTTGGAAGGTTTATCGCCGGCGGTGAGCCAATTGTCCAGCTGCTCCGCTTTACCCAATGCATCTTTGTAGATTTTTACT
>CAZZNL010000273.1:0-2617 GCA_964655625.1 uncultured Pseudomonadales bacterium | reverse complement strand
TGCGCCGGTGCTCTTGAAGCCGCCGATGCGGCGGCAGACGGATCCGAAGCGTTAAAGTGCCAAGAGGCTACTCACTCCCGCGCGTGATGCGTGGGCCATTAAAACATTCGGGTAGCCAGCCGCGTTCAACGCAGTCGCGAAAGCACCAGGCGGGTGTGGTTTCGGTTTTGTAACTCCAGAAAAACCACCCGCGCAATTTTTCAAACGCCATCAACTGGGCTGCGCCGTAGCCGCGAAAAGCGGTGTGTTCCTGAAAACCATCCATACGCTCCAGTGCGTGGTTGTAAGGGCCTTCCGCCCACAGTGAAACCACTTTTAAATCCAGGCCCAAGCTCCATTCACCGCAGACGGTGGGGAGGTTCAGTTCATTGTTGATGGCATCGGCTTCGTTTTTCCATTCGATGGCGGCTTTCTGGATGTGGCCGTAAATATCCATGTCGATATCTTCACGCGCAAAACATTGATAGCGGTGGATATCAAAAATCACATTCTGGTATTCGGGCGCTTGCATGAAGCCCAGATATTCGTGGAAGTCGCGAAAGCCGTCGTGAAAAACAACAGCTGTTTTTTCTGGTGAGCAGTATTGTCGTATCGCGTGGTAGGCCGCTGTGTTGTAGCGTTTGAGATAGTCCGTGGGAACATCCCAGCGCGGCTCATTCAACACTTCGATGGCAAACAATGCCTGGCGTGCGTGATAGCGTTCGGCCAAACGGCTTAATACGCTGATGGAGTGATCAAAATATTCTGGTTGGGTGTGCCATTCGCACACATCCTTGATGCCGCCGTTATCAAAACCGTTTTGGCAGCCGGGCGCGGCGTGCAAGTCGAGCATGATCTGTATGCCGAGTTCTTCAGCCCAGTCAAAGGCGCGATCCAGCACAGCAATACCGCCTGTCACAAAAGGATAACGGTGCGGCGCGTATTTTTCGTGGTAGGGGTAGTCGGCACCAAAAATCCAATGGCCGAGTGGAATGCGCACGGTATTGATGCCGCGTGCAGCGAGCCAGGCAAAATCATCGCGGGTGATAAAGCTATTCCAGTGCGCGCGCAATTTTTCAGCAGCTTGATCGCCCAGCTCTGCGCACCAGGTGGTTTCATCGGTGGCATCCATGCCTTCAAATAAGCTGGGGGTCATCCATTTTTCCAACACCAGCCAGCCGCCGAGATTAACGCCGCGCAGTTTTGTGATCGGTTCCATATCAGCCTCCATTAGCAGTCGCTGTGGTTGAGACTACTCCTGTTGAGGCTGAACGGGAACGGTTCTGGTTGCTTCTTTTTTACATTGGGTCCAGTACGATGACCGGCAGTTGGCGTGTGGTTTTTTTCTGGTACTCCAGATACTCGGGAAAAATTGTCGCCATCATTTCCCACAGGGCTTGCCTTTCGTCGCCTTCGGCAATGCGCATGGCAACATTCATCTTGTCGGCTTTGACTTGGATATGGCCATGACCGGCCGCTGCCAGATTCACAAACCAAGCGGGCGGTGTGTCGCTGCCACCTTTGGAGCCGATGACCACATAGCTGTTGCCATGCTTGCCGTAGATCACGGCGGCTTGACGTTTTTCACCCGATTTTTTGCCGATAGTGGTGAGTACCAAGCAGGGAAAGCCATTCATTAGATGACCGTCTTCGCCATCGGTCGCCAAATAGCGGCGAATATGATCTTGCATAAAGCCAAGGATGTTTTCCGGGTTGTCAGTGCTGGTGTCGCTCATGGTGCATCTCCTGTTAGTAGGTTCATGCTTGTAGATTCAGACGGTGAAAACAATTCTGCCAGAAGACAGGGCTTGCTCTTCCAGCGTGTAACGAAAATGTACTTGTCCGTTGCCCTTGTTTTCCAGGTGTAAAGTGATGGTGTCGCCGGGAATAACCGGCTCTTGGAATTTTAATTTTTCAATGCCACAGAAAGCGGTGAGTGGATACCACGCGCTGCATTGACGCACAGCGAGATCAAATTGCACCACGCCGGGCAGAATGGGTAAGTCGGGAAAATGTCCTGCAAAGAGTGGTGATTGCAACGGTAAAGCAATGCGCAACACGCGTTCGGTGGCGGTGCTGGAAAGCAGTTGCGGCTCCTGTGAAGGATTGAACAAATTTGCCAGCGCAGTGTGGGAAATTTTTCCTTGTGTGTCTGTGGGCCAGTGCTCGATAAAACGCCATTTGCGTGGCAACAGTACGCGCTCAAAATGCTGGTTGAGATGTTCGCGCAATAATTGGGTGACAGCCTGTTTGCCCTGATGGTTAAGTAGCGTGTACCCGGCGGACGTTAAGCTGACGACGGCACCTAAACGTCCGGGTGATTGTGGCAAGGGCAGCACGCGAGCTTCCTCAACGAGCGTGGACGCGCATAACTGCTGTTCCATCTGCGTGAGCGACAAGCGTTTTTCTTCTATTTTGACGATGCGATCGGTGCGCCCTAATAGGCGAAACTGTTGTGGATTGATGAGTGCAATGCGATCGCCGGTGGTGCAGGTCTGCCGCGTTTGTAGCAGTGCAGCATCGATAAATGGCGATTGCACGCATAACACGTGTTCAGCATCGATAGACGCAATCACACCGGGCAGTGTTTGCCACAAAACATCGTCAGAGCTGGCATCAACAGCAGGTATCTGACGCC
>CAZZNL010000272.1:0-2632 GCA_964655625.1 uncultured Pseudomonadales bacterium | reverse complement strand
CAGTCTGCAACCACTCTCAATAAGTGTTCATGATGCACACCGACTACTTTTACTTTGACCCAAACAACCTCCACGCCCGCGCCGATGCACTGGCCGAGCAGTACCGCAGCGCTTCACCGTTTCCACACGCAGTGATCGACAACCTCCTGCCTGACGACATTGCCCTGCGCTTGGCGCGTGAATTTCCGCAAGCGGATTTCGAAGGTTTTCAGCGGCGCGACAATCCACACCAAGTGCTCAAACAATCGCGTTTGCAGGAAAGTTATTTCAAAGGTGTATCCGGTTTTGCGCGCCACATGGTGCTGTTGTTTAACGACCATGTTTTTATCGATTTTTTAGAAAAACTTACAGGCATCAAAGGCATCATCCCCGACCCGCATTTTTTTGGCGGCGCCTTCCATCAAATCCTGCCAGGTGGCAAGCTGGACATTCACGCCGACTTCAACCGCGACGAGCGTCGCAAACTCGACCGGCGCATCAATGTGCTGTTGTATCTGAATGAAGATTGGCAAGACGACTGGGGCGGCATGCTGGAATTGTGGAATCACGACATGACGCGCTGCGAGCAACGCGTTGCGCCTATTCTCAATCGCTGCGTGATTTTCAATACCACCGACAATTCTTACCACGGCCATCCAGACCCACTCACCTGCCCCGCCAATCGCACGCGCAATTCATTGGCGTTTTACTACTACACCAATGGTCGCGATGATGGCTCGGGCGGCGAAGGCCAATTCAAAACTTTGTGGCGCGAGAGGCCTTGAATACAAAAGGTTTTATTCACCGATTGCGAGAGGAGTCCATATACGACTTGTTAGGCGGCTGCACTAAGATTTATTTTTTGTACGCCTGACAACTTGACACGCTTTTTCGCCTGCCATAAGTCATATGCGTCTTGCATAGCTAGCCAACTTTCTGGCGAACGGCCAAGTGCTTTGGACAAACGCAATGCCATTTCAGGGCTGACACCACTTTGCTGCTTTAGGACGCGATTCAGCGTTGAAGCCGCAACATTCAACTGTTCTGCCAGATAGCGGCAACTCAGGCCAAACGGATTCATGTACGTTTCCTGAATAAACTCACCAGGATGCGGGGGATTGCGCATGGCCATTAGTGGTAGTCCTCATAGTTGACGATATAAACATTGCCCTCATTAAACTCGAAGGTGCGGCGTCGGCTTGCATGCATTGTTAGCCGCACCTACGCTTTGACAGGGTAACGGCTGGAGATGGCGATGCGGTTCCAAGTGTTGATGACAACGGCAAGCCACTCAATAGCGGACACTTCTTCTTTGGAGAGATTGACTGCGGCTTGCTCGTAGATCACATCAGGCACCTGTCCGTCAGAAACCAATGTAATTGCTTCAACAAGTTCCAAGGATGCGCGTTCTTTTTTGGTGAAGTATTCAGTTTCTTTCCATGCTGCAAGAACGGCAATACGATCACCGGACTCTCCGCTGGCGAGAGCATCCCGCGCATGCAGCCTGACGCAGAAAGCACATTGATTGATCTGGGAGGCACGCAGGCGCAAAAGGTGCGAGAAACCTTCCGCAATGCCTGCAGTGGTTAC
The DNA here is from genome assembly GCA_964655625.1 of uncultured Pseudomonadales bacterium. Lineage (GTDB taxonomy): Bacteria > Pseudomonadota > Gammaproteobacteria > Pseudomonadales > UBA7239 > UBA7239. The sequence continues at coordinate 1,063 of CAZZNL010000272.1, read as the reverse complement.
GGCTTCGGTGGCAAGCCGGTCAAGTTCGATAACGGCCTGATACAGCGCAGGCGCTGATTTGCTAAGGTTGACTCTCTGCGACATGTGAAATCCTTGTGTTGTACGGCTAATGTTTGACAAAACCAGCGCAGGCCGCCTTATCGCGGGCATCCGTGCTGATGGGTGAATTTGACATCACTTAACCCTTCGAATAACAAAAGCGTTTTCAGCCTTTGCAAAGCCGACGGTTGGGTAGTACGACATAGCACCAGGAGCTGAGAGCAGGATGATGGACACCTCATCACCGACAGTAGATTGCACGCGCCTTATGAGCTCCTTACCGATGCCGTGTTTCTGAAACGCTTGATCGACCGCCAGATCGGACAGGTAGCAGCAATAGCTATAGTCAGTAAGTGCACGGCACACACCCACTAAAACTCCGTTCGCCCATGCGGAAATGACCAAATTCGATGTAGCAAACATTCGGGCTATGCGTGGGATGTCGTCCGTCGGGCGTGTGATCCCCGAGGAGTTGAACACGCGAGCGACATCAGTGGGGTTCAGCGGGAAATTGTGGCGGTATTCGATCATCATTTGTGGAAAGACGTGAGCGGCATTTAACGTATTGTTATGCATTTTCCACCTCGATAAACCACTTGGGCTGCATGGCCTCAAAATCTTGGCGGACATTGGATGGCAGGTAGCTGGCTGAATCCAGCACAAAAGGTTGCCCGTCTATGCGCTTAAATACAACCCAATGCCAAAAATCTCTACCTCCCTCCTGATGATGCTTGATGGATAACAAAGCCAATTCAGGCAATTTATCCCAAGACTCAAACGGAAGTTCTTCCACAGAGGTTTTGGCACCTGCATTCGACAACATACTGCGGACATACTGAGTATCCGACCACAGCGATTTATCTGTAGCATGAATACCCATGCTATTGGCAATGGCCTTCATTTCTGGATAGGTTTTACCCAAAATATTGGCAACTGACGCGATTCCGCATCCAGTCGCTTCTTCCTGCACTACTACCTTAAACATAGGATCACCTTTAATGCATAACACAGCGGTAAGGGGCAG
>CAZZNL010000271.1:1893-2646 GCA_964655625.1 uncultured Pseudomonadales bacterium | reverse complement strand
AATAATGTCAGTGAATTTCTCTATTTTCGCTTCTGACAACAGGGTTCTGGATCATGCGCTATCGCAGTTACTTTCTGGTGTTGTTGTCCACTTTATTGGTGCTGGTGGGTTCGGTAGCGGCGATCAATGCGGTGGTGGATCCGTTGGATGTTTATCGGTTTGTGCGCAAGGAAGGATTTAATGCCAACAAAACTGCTTATATTCCTTACGCTCGATTGGCAAAACCTTCCCAAATAGAGCGCGGGCAGTACGATCGTTTGGGTATTGGTTCTTCGCGGATGTTGATGGGAATGCCAATCAATAATGCAGCGTGGAATCAGTACGGCAAGGGGTTTAATGCTGGCATCCAGGGTGCCGATTTGTATCAAATTCGCGATCTGTTTGAGCATGCGGTTGCGGTCAGTCACGTGAAAAGCGTGGTGATTGATCTGGATGTATTTATGTTTAATGCATGGATGCCTTCGGGTGATTATCCCTATCCGGTTGCTACGCTGGATGAAACTCCGCAGCAGCGTTTTGTGCGCGAACGCGATACCACTTTGCTGCTGTTATTTAGTCCCGGCGTGACAGCAGCGAGTATCGATACCTTGCGTAAACAGGATAGTAGTCGCGGCAAAGTAACCATCGACGGCACCACCAACCCAGAGAAAGAACTGCGTCAGGCGTTAAAAGACAGTTATGAGGCGCGTTTTCAGCAGTTTGAAGACAGGATGGCGCGTTCAGGCTGGAGTTACTGCAAAGACAATCGCTATG
>CAZZNL010000271.1:0-1883 GCA_964655625.1 uncultured Pseudomonadales bacterium | reverse complement strand
CGTTTGAACGCGGCAATAACAATAAGCTGGATGTGTTTCGCAGTATTTTGCAGATCGCCAAAGCGCGGAACGTCGAGGTGAAGTTTTTTATTTCGCCGATTCATGTGCGTCTACAAGAAGTGATGCAGGCCGCAGGCATGGATCCTTATACGGCGGAGTTGAAGCGGCGTCTGCTGGCAGTGATTGCGTCGGAGTATGGTGCGGCAATGCAGGGTGTTGCGCTGTGGGATTTCAGTGGCTATCACCGCTACGCGCAGGAGGTTGTTCCCACTCAGCCGGGTGTGGCGATGACATGGTATCTCGATGCATCGCATTTTTCGCAAGCCTTGGGTCAAAAAATGCTGGATGTCATGTTTGCGGCACCCAATGCCGAGCGTGATTTTGGTGTACAGCTCAAGCCGGACAATATTGACGCGGTCTTGCAGTTGCAACGTGAATGGCAGGTGGCATTTCAGGCGGCCAATCCGGCGTTGTCTCGAGAATTACACCAGCGCACGGCTGCGGTGTTGCGCGAAAAACAAGTCAATGGCGTTGCCTGTGGTCAGTCTGTAACTGACGACAAAGCAACAACGGTTGTGAATGAATAGTTAATCGCTACAGAGGAAGAGATCATGTCTGAACATGCTTTGCCTATTAACGCCATGATTGACGGCGATTCGGATCGCGTGGCATCGGCGTTGCGTCGCCTGAATCACACCTTGGTAGAAAAACAGTTGCCAGAAGAGATGGTGGCGCGTTTAGCCGCAGCCCTAGAGTTATTGGCTGACGATGTAGAGCGACAAGAGGTGCCATTGCGTACAAGATCATTCGGTACTGTCGATGCTGGTGAGAGTGATGCTGGCAGTGGCTACGATTACGGTGCAGAAAATTCACTGTCGTATCGCCCCATTAGCGGCAACTGCAATGCTTTGGCAGCACCGGCCAAGTATTTCAAAGGCGATGGTTATTTGAGTGCGGTGGTGACGTTTGGCCCCGCCTTTGAGGGGCCGCCAGGCTTGGTGCATGGCGGTTATATCGCCGCTTATATGGATGAAGCTTTTGGCATTGGTATTGCACACAGCGGTTTGGATGTACCGGCTATGACCGGTACATTGAAGACTATTTATCGTTTGCCGGTGCCGTTGAATCGCGAGTTGACGTATCAAGTGCGACTGACGGGTGAAGAGCGCCGCAAAGTGTTTTTGCAGTGCACAGTAAAAGATGCAGATGGCACTTTGTATGTGGAAGGTGAGGCTATCTTTTTAAAAATAGACCCGGATTAATATGCGCAGATGGGTGGAAAATAAAACAGGCAGGCAATAAAAAAGGCACTCAAGCGAGTGCCTTTTTTGTGTGACGTGCCGAGCGATATTAATCGTTGTAAGCGCGCTCGCCGTGAGAGCTGACGTCCAAGCCGATAACTTCTTGTTCGTCAGTGACGCGCAGGCCGATCAGCAGATCCACCAGTTTGTAAGCGATGGCGGATACGACGGCTGAAATTACGACAGTCAGTAACACGCCTTCTGCCTGGATCAACAACTGTGAGCCAATGGAATATTCGGGTGCAACACTGTTAGCAACGTAATCCCAAATGCCGGTACCGCCGAGTGATGGTGCAGTAAAAACACCTGTCAGCAACGCGCCGAGAATACCGCCTATGCCGTGGATGCCGAATACATCCAATGAATCATCTGCACCCAACAATTTTTTCAGACCAGTGACACCCCAGAGACACACAACACCAGCCAGTAAGCCGATAACCAGTGCGCCACCGATGCCGACAAAACCAGCGGCCGGTGTAATAGCTACCAAGCCAGCGACTGCACCAGATGCTGCACCGAGCAGTGACGGGTGTTTTTTCAATACCCACTCAGCCAACAACCAAGACATAGCTGCAGCGGCAG
>CAZZNL010000270.1:2228-2654 GCA_964655625.1 uncultured Pseudomonadales bacterium | reverse complement strand
CGTCGATGCATTTCCGGTGGCCTGCCAGCACATCAATCAATTGATGCCAACACTGCTGCATGCACTGAGGCAATCGCCCGCTCTGCGCCAGCGTTTGTTCCAAGTGGAGTTCCTCGCTGCGACAACTGGCGATTGTGTAGTGACACTGGCCTATCACCGCGCGCTAGATGCAGCATGGCAAGAGCAAGCATCCTCACTGCAGCACACGTTGGGTTGCTCCATCGTCGGCCGCAGTCGCGGCAAGAAAGTTGTTATTGGCGATGATTTTGTCACCGAACATTTTTGCGTCAACGGAGAAAACTTTTCTCAACGCCAACCAGAATCCGCCTTCAGCCAGCCCAATGCCGCTGTCAATCAACACATGCTCAATTGGGCCAGCGCCTGTTGCAGCAAGATTGGCGGAGATTTGTTAGAGCTGTACTGTGG
>CAZZNL010000270.1:0-2218 GCA_964655625.1 uncultured Pseudomonadales bacterium | reverse complement strand
CTCTCACGTCAATTTGACAAAGTGCTGTCCACAGAAATTTCCAAAACCTCTATTCATGCACTGCAACACAATATCGAAAGTAATAGCTGCCAGAATATTGCGCTGGCACGACTGTCCAGCGAAGAATTAACCCAAGCGCTAACGCATGTGCGCCCGTTCAGAAGACTGTCCCATATCGATCTTGATCAATATCGATTTACCACCGTATTGGTTGACCCACCTCGCGCTGGCCTGGATGAAAAAACTTGCCAGCTGATTCAACAGTTCGACAATATCGTCTACATTTCCTGCAACCCAGAAACACTGGCAGCCAACTTGCGCTCATTGTGTCAGACACATCAAATCACTCACGCCGCCCTGTTTGATCAATTTCCATATACCCATCACATGGAAAGCGGTGTTTTTCTAAAACGACGCCACACCAATAAGAGACATCAGGCATGAGCAGTGAAGCCATGAGCAGTGAGGCCATCCTGGAACAGATTCGCGCAGATATACGCGCCCTTCGTTCTGAAAAACGCGGTTTGGAAGGCAATCGCATTTTTATGGACAGCGGCTGGGAACACGTTGAATACCCAGCCGGCACACAGTTTGTTCCATTCACCGTGCCTTGCAGCACGCACAACATGCATGCAGAAAAAGTTTTTATCGGTCAATACAATCCCAATAAATTGACCATTCTGCATTGTCACGGTGGCGGATACGCCGTCGGCTCTACCCTATCTCATCGGCCACTGGCATCACAGCTGGCGTTAGCTTGCGACGCCACTGTTATCACCTTTAATTTTCGCCGCGCACCTGAACATCGTTTTCCCTGTGCACTGGATGACGCACTGGACATCTACCGCTTTCTGCTGCAATCCACGCCGCACCACAACATCGTTATCAGCGGCGATTCCGGCGGTGGCAGTCTGGCTTTTGCACTGGCGCTGCAAATTCGCGACACCGGATTGCCAGCGCCACGCGCCTTAGTGGGGCTATCCGCCTGGCTGGATTTTGCCTGTGAAGGCAACACCTTTGAGCTCAACAAACAAAAAGATCTCTCTGGCAATCGCGGCGGCCTGATGATGATGGCCATTTCCTATGCAGGCAAAGACAACCTAAAAAACCCTTTGGTGTCGCCACTGTATGCGGAAGATTTATCCCGCTTGCCTCCCACACTACTGCAAGTCGGCACCGCTGAAACGCTACTGGATGATTCGCGCCGCTTTGCAAAAAAACTCTCCGCCCACGGCAACGCAGTCACACTGGAAGAATGGCCGGAAATGATTCACGTTTGGCAGGCTTACTTTCCGCGTTTACCAGAGGCGCGACAGGCAATTACCGCTATCGGCCACTGGCTGCACCAACTTCCCGATCACACCATATCGGGATAATCAATTTCTGTTGGCAGCACGATTTCTTCGCTGAAGCCTGGAATTTTTACACCCTGTTTACTGATGGCGATGCTTTCACAATCAATAACCTGATGGTCAAACAAATAAATCGGCTTGCTGGTGCCGCGAATCGCTTCACGATCATATTGCTCTGCGGATGCCGCCACTGACTCATTGTTTTTTTGCCAGCTCGCCACTGCTGCTGCGCCGTGTTTCTTCTGCAACATTTTTTTCACCACATGCGGCGCCAGTAATGTTGCCGTGGCGTTATTGCCACCAAAGCCTTTGGCATTGATCACTGCCAGATCCATGCCTTCTCTCCCCACGTCAAGATGACGATTATCAATGCGCAAATGTGAACGATGCACATCGTCTGCCGGTTTGTCGATGGTGCTGACACCCGGAATCAGACCGTACTGCCACACACCCAAGGAAGCCGTAACTTGATCGCCCGCCGCACTACCAATGGAATGGCCGAGAAACGCTTTCATTGCCGCCACCGGCCATTGCTGCATACCAAACGCTTTTGCTGCCTCATTGAGAATATGTGATTCCGTGACGCGATTTTGCGGTGTGCTGGAACCGTGTGCCTGCACAAAACTGCGCTGCGCCACAGCTTCATCGCCCAGCAACGCACGCGCTGATGCCAATGCCTTGGCCATGGTGATGTAGTTGCCTGCACCCGGTGCAGAAATGGATTTTTTATGCCCATCGGCATTCACAAAAATATTGCCCACCGCACCAAAAATATTGGCTCCCAATTCCAGTGCCAGAGCGTCATCCATCAACACAATAAATTGCGCCGACTCTGCCAGCGTAAAACCACAGTTTTCACCAAACGG
>CAZZNL010000269.1:1503-2668 GCA_964655625.1 uncultured Pseudomonadales bacterium | reverse complement strand
AAACCCAAAATTGATAGCGCCGACAGGTGATTGACTGGTTTCCTGTCGTAAAAAATAGCGAAAGTTATTGCCAAGAGCGGCAATGTTATCCGGGTCTAGATTATTTTGGGATTGATTTTCAACGATGATGATTTCGTAATCCTGTTCGCACACATTGCGCTGGTGACGCGCAGACAAACTGTAGAGTGTATTCATCGCCTGGCGAGGCATGTTGAATACAATAACAATGATGGACAGCAGCGGTTTCTTGTTCAAGTTGTGCACAATTATCTAGGGTCAAATTTTATTATGTCGTCAGAATCGCGCTGATAGTAATAGCGAGATCTATGCCAGTCGTCCTGGCAGAATACACGACGTTTTTCGTGGAGGCGATTAAATCTTTTTTGTCCGCGCACGCTGCTGTAATGCAGGAACTCTTGTGCAAAACTGGTAGTGGCGCCTATCAGCAGTGGCTCTCGCTCCAGTGCAGGAAAGCGCCCGCCCCAGATGCTTTCCAGCTGCTCGCGGAACTGTGCCAGCAGAGCGTCTCGCTCGTTGGTTTGTGCTGTGGTGACGCCACCGTGAAATTGGTGAAAAGAGCCCTCGCCGGCCATCAACCAGTACTGTTCGCATTGGTCGAGCATGCCGATGGCGCGAAACATATGCAAATTTAATGATCCACCGCCTGGCAGGTGAAAGCGCTCATCCGCAAATCCAATGGCGCGAAAGTTACTGCGCGAGCTGAAGTAACAATTTCTTTCCATAAAAGGTTGAAACAACCCGCGCGGATTGGCTTCACCCAGGTTGCTGATGGCAAACAAGCGGTAGCCATTCTGTTTCCAGTTGGATTGTTCCAGTAGTTGTATCTCCTGCGCTTCATCGTATTGCTTGTCGATATTTTGGTAATGCAGATAAGGGCCGATATTAAAAGTGGGAGTGGCAATGAGTGCATTGGCAGAGGCACGCTGAGCGGCCAGTGCGTATTCAATAACGCGCGGTGTGACAATGCGCGCACCGTCGATAATTAGCCCAATAAAATCGGCCTGTGCGGCATGAAAGCCAGCGTTGATGGCATGCACCGGAGAGTGTGAGGTTTCATGGCGCGGAAAGTGGCGAAAATTGCTTCCCAGCGCAGTAATGGCCATGGGGTCGAGGTTGTCGTAAGACAAATTTTCTCTCACTAGTA
>CAZZNL010000269.1:0-1493 GCA_964655625.1 uncultured Pseudomonadales bacterium | reverse complement strand
TCATCTTCGCTGACATTGCGCTGGTATTGTGCGGACAAGCTGTAGAGCGTATTCATCGCCTGTCTGGACATGCGATAAACAATCACGATGATTGAGAGCTTGGGTGTCATGGCGTCAGTCATTAGGAAACTGTGTCGATGGTAGCGGTACCTGAAGGGTTTTGCGATACTGCGGCGACTCTCGGCAGCGGAAGTGTTTGTGTTCTTATTGAAAAATATACAGGCCTATTTGGTAAATATTGCGTTGTCGCTGCTGGTGCTGCTGCTGGCTTATGGCGCAGCGGAGTGGGGTTTTCTGCGGTTTTTTGACCGTGTGTTTCCCATGAGTATGTTGAGTAAGCTGGATGAGCCAGATGGGCTCTGGCCTTTATTGCAAACATCTAAACGCGGGCTTTACCCTGAGCGCTATATCGCGTTGGTGGGCGATTCCTATGCCATGGGCATGGGTGATGCCATGTATGAAAACAAACCGGATGCATACCGCCCGCGTTTTAGCAGCGCACACACCATTCAGGATCTAACCGGACGCGATGTTGTGGCATTTGGGCAGCCGGGCTCCGGCAGCATGCGCGGCGCAATTAGCAATCCAGTGACGACGCTGCGCTATTTGCGCAAGATGACCAACAGTGAGTTGCCCGATCCTGACTGGATATTGCTGTATTTCTACGAGGGCAACGATCTCACTGAAAACTGGATGTATTACGAGAAAACATTTCTCGCTGATCACGCTGCGGCTGACTATGACCAGCCGCAGGTTTTTGATCGCTATGTGCAGGATATCGTGTTGGGGCGTCAGCACTTGTATTTGGCAACGGATGCGGCCACTTGGAAAAATCACCTTTTTTTCTCGCGTTTTGTGTATCGTTTGTTTGCGGAGGCGGTGCTGGGGAAAAAGTTTTATCGCAAAAAATATCCCGATGAATTTCGACTGATTTATGTGCCAGAGTCGCGCTGGGTGCCGCGCAAGCTGGAGCAGCCTATCAATCATGCACAGGTTGACGGCAAGGTGGTCGCGCTGCCGGACAATTTGCAGGGGCCATCGATGGATTTGTCGCCGGAACAGTTGGTGCAAACAGTGGGTACTTTTGAAAAGGCCTTGGCAAAGAGTCGCGCCTTTTTTCCGCGAACCCGATTTGCTGTGGTGTACATCCCTTCGGTGCTGTCGGCCTATCACTTAGTGGGCAAAGAAGTGGAGGCGCAGAATTTCTTTAGCGATACACAGACGCGCTTCCCTGTGGTCGAAGTTGAGCGTCGTCATGTGTGGATCAAGACAGAAATAGCCAACATTGCTCATGCACAGGGAGTGAAATTTATCGATACCACGGCAGATTTACGCTTGGCGGCGCAGCATCAAACCTTGCATGGTCCACGAGACTGGAATCACTTCAGCAGAAAAGGCTATGAAGTGTTGGGTGCATCAGTGGTGCGGCAGCTGCCAGAGCTACAACAACAATAGAAAATATCAGCGTCGGGTTTGACAGAGCAGGGCAATCC
>CAZZNL010000268.1:0-2668 GCA_964655625.1 uncultured Pseudomonadales bacterium | reverse complement strand
CAGTTGAGTGATCGCCGCTAGCGCTTGTGCTTCGTCATCACCATCACAGCAGAGATGTAATTGCGTGCCTTTACCTGCTGCCAAGAGCATTAGCGCCATAATACTTTTGCCCTCTGCTGTCCCTTTGTGCTCGCCATCCACTATTTTGCTGAACACAATACTGCTATTAAAGCGCGTGCACAGCGTGGTGAGCTTGGATGCGGCGCGCGCGTGCAAACCCAGTTTGTTGATGATGTCCAGCGTTGTCTCTTTCATGGCGCGTATAAAATTGAAGGATTAGTGATGGCCCAACTCACGATGACGAACCTGAACTTGTTCGCGCTGTGTGTTGAAGGTGGCTTGCAGTTTCTCGCATAGGTAAACAGAGCGATGTTGTCCGCCGGTACAGCCGATAGCAACGGTTAGGTAACGGCGGTTCTGTTGAAAAGACGGCAACCATTTTTGTAAAAACTGGCTGATGTCATCCAGCATGGCTTTTACTTCTGGTTCGCTGTCGAGAAAATCGATCACGGGTTGATCGCGCCCGGTAAATGCTCGCAACTCTTGTTTCCAATAAGGGTTGGGCAGGCAGCGCACATCAAACACCAGATCGGCATCGACAGGAATGCCGTGCTTGTAACCGAAAGACATGAATTGCAGTGACAGGTCAGTATGCGTTTTGCGTGCCACGCGCTCTAATACCACATCGCGCAATTGGTAGAGCGTGAGTTGGCTGGTATCGATAGTTAGCGAAGCGAGATCTGCGATCGGCTCCAACAATTTTTTTTCGGACTCAATGGCTGCGGGCAGGTCGATGCCGCCGTTGGAGAGTGGATGCTTGCGGCGTGTTTCACTGAAGCGTTTGATCAGCGTGGGTTTGCTGGCATCCAGATAGATCACTTCGCAGGTCATTCTGGTTTGCGCCAAGGTCAGCGCAGAGGGAAACAGGGCGAGGTCGCGGCCGGTGTTGCGCGCATCGATGCTGACGGCAATACCTTTCAGTGCCGGGTAGCCCTCTTGCTGGATCTGCTCGACCAGTGGCGCCAACAGGGAGGCGGGCAGATTGTCGATGCAGTAGTAGCCCTCGTCTTCCATCACGTGCAGGGCCGTACTTTTGCCGGAGCCGGAGCGACCGCTGATCACCACCAAGCGCATAGTTGTTCACCTGAAGCTGTTGCAGGCTGCCAGTGTAGCGGGAATCGGCGGCTTTTCATTGACTTGCCCTGGCACAGTCGGTAGTTTCTGGCTGATCCTCTTTTCATGTATGACCCGTGATGACTGAATCTCACCCGCAGCCGGAGCAGCAGCACGCTGCCCCACAAGAAAAGCTTTCTGAGGAAGATTTGGCGCGTGTGGCGGCCTATCTCAATCTGCCGCAGCACCAGCGCGAGCGCAAACCCTTTCGCCCTTGGCTGCTGTTGACGGTGTTGTTTGTGATTGTGACAGGGTTGAGCGCCTTGAGTGCGTTGTACGCCAAAATCCATGGAGTACCGTTGCAGTGATCAAACTGTACCGCCAAGAGGAGCGTTTTGCGTTGGCCATGGGTCTGCTCGATTGGTTTGTGCCGCTGTCGATTCGCACCGATCGCGCTCAGCGCCATCGCGCTTATATTTTGATCGGCATTATTCTGATCAATCTCGGCATTTGCTTTGCCAGCGCAGCGGCGCTGCCGTTCAGTACACTCTCCGCCTCGGCGGTGTGGGCGGGCCTCAGTATTTCATTAACGGCAGCGGTGTTGTACATGGTGGCGCTGGTGGCCTTTCGGTGGCGCCGCTCGCATGTGTTGGCGGGCAATATAGCGGTGTTGGCAATTTATATTGCGGTGTTGTCCGGCATTTTGGTGACGGGCGGTTACGAAGAATCACCGTTCATGCCGCTGTGGATCGTCGTGCCCGTGTTTGTATTTCCTATGGCGGGGCCGCGCTCTGGTATGTTGTGGGCGGTGGTGGTTTTCCTGACGATCAATGTATTGCTGGTGGCGCACACCTTTGGCTTTCAGGCGTGGCAGTTGTCTGATCCAGACAATTTGCAGGTGATCACGCGTATCTTGCCGGTGGTGTTATGTTTCATGGTGGTCAGTGCGCTGATTATTTATGAACAGGTCAATCAACGCTTGAATCAATGGCTGCAGGAAGAGCGTATCCGTTTTGCGTTCAAAGCCAGTCACGATTCTTTGACGGACTTGCCCAATCGCGAAGAGTTTTTTTTGCGCTTGGATTCCGCATTGCGCGAATCAACATTGAAAGGCCAGCAGTTTGCACTGGTTTATATCGATCTCGACGGTTTTAAGCCAGTCAATGATATGCACGGCCATTATGCTGGCGACAAAGTGCTGAAAATCACGGCACAGCGTTTGCGCGAAGTGATGCGTCACACCGATATTGCCGCGCGCTTGGGTGGTGATGAGTTCGCGCTGATATTGCACAGCGTGCAAAAACGCAGTGATATCGATTTGGCGCTGAACAAGTTGTTGCACACCTTGTCCATCCCTATTGATGTGGATGGCAAAGAAGTGCGTGTCTCCGCCAGTGCTGGCGTGGCTATTTTTCCGCAAGACAGCCGCGACACAACGGCGCTGTGCCGTTTGGCAGACAATGCCATGTACGCGGCCAAGAAAACCAAAAATGCTTTTTGCTATCACTCGCCGTTTCGCGCTGCCGAGCCGCTGCTGTAAACCTTTCGGCGGTAT
>CAZZNL010000267.1:1070-2670 GCA_964655625.1 uncultured Pseudomonadales bacterium | reverse complement strand
GTTCTGGCTGAAGTCCGTCGCCGTGAGTTTTACGAGAAGCCTACTTCTGTGCGTAAGCGCAAGGCGGCCGCTGCAGTCAAGCGCCACTTGAAGAAGCTGTCGCGCGAAAATCGCCGCCAACAACGTCTGTACTGAGTCCAGTACGACAGACGACATTGAGCGGCGGCGTTGCAGCTGGCTGCTCACTCGATTAGACAGTACCTGTCAAAAACCACCCATGGTTCATGCGTGGTTTTTTGCGTTTGCAGTATGATGATATGACCGCACAGGCCTGATGGTTCCATGGCAGGACTAATTCCCCAATCCTTTATTGATGATTTGCTCGATCGCTCCGATATCGTGGAGGTGATCGATCGTCGTGTGCGCTTGAAAAAAAGTGGCCGCAATTACACAGCCTGCTGCCCTTTTCACGAGGAAAAAACGCCCTCTTTTAGCGTCAGCCCGGAAAAACAGTTCTACCACTGCTTTGGCTGCGGTGCGAGCGGTAATGCTATCGGGTTTCTGATGGCGTATGAAAATCTGGACTTTCCGCGCGCTGTCGAAAGTTTGGCGCAGGCGCACGGTTTGGCAGTCCCGCGCGACACTGTGTCTGAACAAGAGCAAAAAACGCAGCGCTTACAGCAGGATTTAACTGCGTTATTGGAACAAGCGGCTGCATTTTTTACGCGACAGTTGCAGCAGCATCCGCAGGCGATCAAAGCGCGTGAATATCTACAGCGACGCGGCCTTTCTGAGGCGGTGATAGAGCAGTATGGCATCGGCTATGCGCCGCCGGGTTGGGACAATCTCATGCAGCATTTGCTCGCAGCCGGTTGGCAGGAATCGTTGTTGTTGGATAGTGGCATGCTGGTTGATCGCGATGATACCGGCAAGCGTTACGACCGTTTTCGCGATCGCATTATGTTTCCGATCCGTGATTTGCGCGGTCGCGTTATCGCTTTCGGTGGTCGGGTATTGACCGACGAAAAACCCAAATATCTCAATTCGCCGGAGACAGCGGTATTTTCTAAAGGACGTGAACTGTACGGCCTGTTTGAGGCCAGTCGCAGCAAAGGTGCTTTGTCGCGTTTGGTGGTAGTTGAGGGCTATATGGATGTGGTGGCGTTGGCGCAGTTTGGGCTGGCCGGTGCCGTGGCCACGTTGGGTACAGCGGCGGGTACTGCACATCTGGAAAAAGCGTTTCGTCACGCCAATGAAGTGGTGTTTTGTTTTGATGGTGATGATGCGGGGCGGCGGGCGGCTGTGCGTGCTTTGGATGTGTCACTGCCTGCTTTGCGCGAGCAGCGTCAGGTGCGTTTTTTGTTTCTTGGGGAAGGGGATGATCCAGACAGTTATGTGCGCAAGCGCGGCGTAGATGCTTTTGGTGCCTTGTTGGAGCGCGCGCAACCGTTGTCGGAATACCTGTTTGAACAGGCAGGGCAAAGTCTACAGCTCGAGACCGCTGAAGGGCGGGCTGCCCTGGTCAGTCGCGTAGTGCCGCAACTGACACGATTACCGGATGGCCCATTCAAACAGCAGATGTTTATCGATTTGTCGTTGCGCACCCAGCTGGACACATCGTCACTACAGCAGATGGCGCACCAGGCAATATTGGATATGC
>CAZZNL010000267.1:0-1060 GCA_964655625.1 uncultured Pseudomonadales bacterium | reverse complement strand
ACGAGATCTTTCACGGCGTGCGCGTGAGCGACCCCGCGGTGGTCGCAGCGGTGAGCGCAGTGAGGCGGCGCAGTTATCAGGGGAGCTTGAGCGTGATAATTTGCCGATTCAGGCCGCTGCGTCGCGCCCTGTCCTGCAGCAACTTGGCAGTGGCTCGACAAACAATCGACGGCTTGCGCTGAGCTTGCCGGAGTCGATCTTGCAGTTGCTACTGCACTATCCGCATTTGGCGCAGCAGGCCGTGCCGTTTTTACCGCGTTTGCTACAAGGCGAGCAACAGGGCGCTCTGCTGTGGTTGGTGCGTCTGTTGGCCTTGTTGCGCGATCACCCACAGGCCAGTCGCAGCCGTCTGCTGGGCTTATGGCAGGGGCAGTTTGGGCAGGAGGGCAGTGCGCGGATGTACGAGCTTGCCGATAGAGAAAGCCTGGTAGGTGGCGAATTGCTGGCAGCCGAGCAACTGCAAGTGGCGCTGGAGCGCTTATTAGCGATGATAGAAAAGGAAAGTCCGCTGCAGGCACTGATTGCGAAGTCGCGCACAGGGAGTCTGACGGAACTGGAAAAACACGAATTACAGCGCCTGCTGCTAGAAAAACATGCGGCCACTTAGTGCTGCTGATGCCTTGTAATCTGGCGAGGTGTCCCCACCATCCGGTATAATCCGCGCCTTTTAGCGCCCGCACTCAGCCCTGACTGGATCGCATCATGTCCGAGATCGTCAAACAACAATCCCGCCTGAAAGACTTGCTTGCTCGTGGTAAAGAGCAAGGCTATCTGACTTATGCCGAGGTGAACGACCACCTGCCGGAAGATATTGCCGATCCCGATCAGGTTGATGACATCATCCAAATGCTCAATGACATGGGTATCCGTGTTTTTGAAAATGTTCCCGATGCTGAAGCACTGTTGATGGCAGATGGCGAAGCAGCCATTGACGAAGAGGCAGCTGCAGAAGCAGCGGCGGCGTTGGCGGCGGTAGAAAGTGAAGTGGGCCGCACCACCGATCCTGTGCGTATGTATATGCGTGAAATGGGTACAGTTGAGCTGTTAACGCGTGAAGGCG
>CAZZNL010000266.1:0-2675 GCA_964655625.1 uncultured Pseudomonadales bacterium | reverse complement strand
GAGCAGGCGCTGATTCGTTTGTTGGCAGAAAAAATTGCCAATCCATCGGAAGAAGATGTGTTGCGTTTGGAAAGTGATGCTGATTTGGTAAAAGTAATCACCATCCACAAATCTAAAGGTTTGGAGTATCCGTTGGTGTTGCTGCCCTTTGTCTGCAGTCGTAAAAAAGTGAGCAGTGATGTGGTGAGTTATCACCAGTTTGAGGCAGAGAGTAATGAATACAAATTACTGTTGGAGCTGTCTGGCAAAGCCAATGAGCAGGCGGATGATGAGCGACTGTCGGAAGATGTGCGCCTGCTGTATGTGGCATTGACGCGTGCTCGCCACGCTTTGTGGCTGGGTGTTACGCCTTTGGGTAACGATAAACGCAGCAAAGATACCAATTTGCATGAAAGTGCATTGGGGTATTTGTTGTCGGGAGGGCAGGGTATTCCAGCGGAAGCGTTAAAAGATTGTTTACAGACATTGAACAATAACCTGATCACGGTAGTGTCTGCGCCAAAGTCAGATGTATCGCGTTATATGCCGCCGGAAGAGAAAATGTTATTGGCGCCTGCCCGTGTAATGCCGCACAAAGCTTGCGCAGAGTTTTGGTGGGTGGCGAGTTATTCGGCGCTCAAAACGGGTGAGCTGGAAGTCGGTGATACGCAAGACTTGGCTGCTGTTGGTTTGCCAGCGGTGGAGCCAGAGGATTCTCGCCAGTCCACTGCGCATGAAGAAGCTGCTGCCGAAGGTACTCACAGCAGTCACAGCATTGATCAAAACATGGTTGTGGCAGACGATAGTTTGAGTATTCATCAATTTCCACGCGGCCCCAAGCCGGGGACTTTTTTGCACAGTGTGTTGGAATGGGCGGCGAATCAAGGGTTTGCTACTGCGTTGCAGATGCATGCAGAGCGGCGCGATCACCTCACCCAATCTTGTCGTAAACATCAATGGGAAAAGTGGGCGACACCGCTGGATGATTGGATGCAGATGGTGCTGGATGTGAAATTGCCAGTGGGTGAAAAAGACATTCGCTTGGTGGATGTGCAGCATTGCTTGCCGGAAATGGAATTCTGGTTTGAGAGTCATGCGGTGAGCACCGTGGCACTCAATCGTTTAGTGCAGCAGCACACCCTGAAAGGCGCAGAGCGGCCGCAATTGCTCGGCAATCTTCTCAATGGCATGTTGAAGGGTTTTATCGATTTGGTATTTGAATACGAAGGGCAGTATTTCGTCGCAGATTGGAAGTCCAATTGGTTGGGTGAGAGTGCGGAGGCTTATACGGTTGAAGCAATGCGCGATGCGATCCTCCATAAACGCTACGAATTGCAGTACACGCTTTACCTTCTCGCTTTGCACCGTCATTTACAAGATCGCCTACCGCATTATGACTATGACCAGCATATCGGCGGAGCGGTGTATGTGTTTTTACGCGGTATCGGTAACGCCAAAACGCGCGGTGTGCATTTTGAGAAACCACCTCGGGTATTGATTGAGGCATTGGATGAATTATTTTCTGATGCGACCCCTTTTGCTGCCGAAGGGAGGGGTGCAGCATGAATCCATCGCTGGTCAATAACTTCAGTAGTAAAGAAACGGTTTTGCATTTATTAGAACAGTGGGTAGTTAATGGATGGTTGCGCGCAATTGATTTGGCGTTTGCGCGCTTCTTGGCCGAGAGTGCGGGTGATAAAACTGTGCCACCTGTGGCGGTGTTTTTAGCAGCGTTGACCAGTTACCAAAGCGGCCGAGGTCATGTTTGTTTGGCGCTGGATCAGTTGCTGGCCGATCCGGAGTCGGCCTTGGGTTTTGTGATGGAGCAGCAAAGTCATCGTGCGCGGGATGTTGTCTCACCTGCGGTGGCGATACAGACGCTGACTTTGACTGGCGTGCAAACCGCGTTGGCGCAAACTGATTTTGTGGTGTCTGGTACAGGTAACACGCCACTGGTGTTGGAGGGCTCATGCCTGTATCTGCGGCGCTATTGGCAGTACGAGCAAGTTATTCGTGCGCGGTTGCAGGCTTTCTTGCAGCAGACGATTGATCTCAACGAGAAAAAATTGCAGCAAATACTGGAGCGGTTATTTTCTGACAGTCATACGCAAACGTCGAATTGGCAGAAAATTGCCTGCGCTTTGTCTGCGCGTTCGGGGTTTTCCATTATCACCGGTGGGCCGGGTACGGGAAAAACCACCACGGTGGTGAAGTTGCTGGCGGTGTTACAGGCTCAGGCGCTGGAAAAAGATAAGACACGACCACTGTTGATTCGCATGGCGGCACCGACAGGTAAAGCAGCAGCGCGTTTGAATGCATCGATCAGCCTGCAAATCAGTGCGCTCAGTGCAAGGTTGGGAGAAGAAGGCGAAGGCATTTGTGCAGCCATCTCAGCCAACGTGTGCACGCTGCACAAGCTGCTCGGTTCCAGGCCGGGTACGCGTCACTTTGTGCATCATGCGGGAAATCCACTGTCTGCGGATGTGGTGGTAGTAGATGAAGCGTCGATGATAGATGTAGAAATGATGACTAATTTACTGCTGGCCTTAAAGCCCGATGCACGCTTGATTTTGCTGGGCGATAAAGACCAGTTGGCTTCGGTAGAAGCGGGTGCGGTGTTGGGGCATTTGTGTGAACACGCAGAGGCGGGTCGCTATCAGCCGTCGACGGTGGCGTGGATACAAGCCGCGACAAGT
>CAZZNL010000265.1:0-2689 GCA_964655625.1 uncultured Pseudomonadales bacterium | reverse complement strand
GCGCAGCCCCTTGGTACTGAAAGTGATCGACGATTATCGCAGCGGGCAGCGCCTACCGCTCAGCGCTCTGTATGAGCATGAACACGAACATGAACACGGTACGAACGCCGATACCGAAGCGGCAAGGGTTTAGAATAGCGGCCTGTTTGTTTTGCCTCACGCCCTCACGCTTTTATGAACCCAGCTACCAAGGTGATCGTCGGCATGTCCGGCGGTGTCGATTCTTCGGTGACAGCGCTACTGCTGCAACAGCAGGGCTATACCGTGGAAGGCCTGTTTATGAAGAACTGGGATGAAGACGACGGCAGTGAATACTGCACCGCCAAAGCCGATCTCGCTGATGCCCAAGCCGTTGCTGACAAACTGGGCATCCCTTTGCACACAGCTAACTTTGCTACTGAATACTGGGACAACGTATTCGAGCATTTTCTGGCGGAATATCAGGCCGGTCGCACGCCCAATCCCGATATCCTCTGCAACCGCGAGATTAAATTCAAAGTATTTCTGGATTACGCCACCTTGTTGGGCGCAGAAAAAATCGCCACAGGTCATTACTGCCGCACTGGAAATAACAACGCTGGCAACACCACCCTGTTGAAAGGCTTGGACCCCGCCAAAGATCAGAGCTACTTTCTGCACGCCGTCACTGCAACCGCCTTGTCCAGAACCCTGTTTCCCATTGGCGAGATGGAAAAAACAGCCGTTAGAAAACTAGCCGATCAATACGGCCTGGCCACCGCGCGCAAAAAAGATTCCACCGGCATTTGTTTTATCGGCGAACGACGTTTCAAGGATTTTTTGGAACGCTATTTACCCGCGCAACCCGGCGATATTTTTACTGCCGAAGGCAAACCGCTCGGTCAGCACACCGGCTTGATGTACTACACCATCGGCCAACGCCAAGGCTTGGGTATC
Organism: uncultured Pseudomonadales bacterium; assembly: GCA_964655625.1. Taxonomy (GTDB): domain Bacteria; phylum Pseudomonadota; class Gammaproteobacteria; order Pseudomonadales; family UBA7239; genus UBA7239. The sequence continues at coordinate 1,774 of CAZZNL010000265.1, read as the reverse complement.
GGCGGCGTCAAAGATGCATCGGAAGACCCTTGGTATGTCGTCGATAAAGATTTACACAACAACCGTCTGATAGTTGCGCAAGGCGAGCACCCTGCACTCTATGCCACAGCGCTATCTTGCTCACAATTGCACTGGATTAATCTACCAGCACCTGACGCGCAAACCACATTGCACTGCAAAATTCGTTACCGACAGGATGATCAAGTCTGTCACATCACCTACCTAACTGATGGCCAAGTGCGCGTTGACTTCGCCAGCCCGCAGCGCGCCATCACTCCCGGACAATCCATCGTCTTTTATCAGGATGATACCTGCTTGGGCGGCGGCATTATTGATGCAAAAATTTCTACGGAGCACGCATGAATCGTTCATCAAACACCGATCTGGTATTGGCACTTGCCGGCATAGCCCAAGCTGCATCGTTAGCGGGCCAATTGGCACGCACGGGCAGTGCCGATATGTATGCCATGCAAGGCACCGTACACAGCATTTTGATGCTGGACTCTCCAGACAGCGAAAGTATTTTTATCGACAAGCAACATTTGCGACTGGGACTGCAATCGGTGCGCGACGCTTTTGAGCGCGAAACGGAAGGCAATGCCGAAATTCTGCGCTACTCAGCTAGCATGATGCATTTGCAAAATCAGCTAATCAAACATAAAGACATGCTGGACACCTTGCGCAGCCGCATCCAGCAAATTCAGAAACAAGTAAATATCAGTGGCAGCGAAACCAACAGTCAAGTATTTGACAGCATTGCGCATTTGTATTCTGAAACATTGAGCACACTCAAATTTCGCATTCAAGTTAATGGCAATCCCGACTACCTGAAACAGGAAAATATCACCAACCAGATCCGCACAGTATTGCTCGGTGGCATTCGTGCCGTCACGCTGTGGCGACAACTGGGCGGCTCGCGTCTGGATTTTATTTTCCGGCGCAAAGCCATCTATAACACCACGCTGTCCTTATTGAGTGCCTGACAGTGAAATTCTCACTCTTGATTAGTGCTGCCCCCTGCAATGCCCAAGCGCCCATCACGGCATTGCGCTTTGCACAAGCAGCACTGCAAGCAGGCCACAACATTCATCGCATCTTCTTTTTTCGCGACGGCGTGCACAGCGCCAGTACCTTTGCTGTTTATCAACAAGACGAGGTCAATATTCCACAACAGTGGCAGCAATTCTGCGCGGAATACAATCTCGATGCCGTCATCTGTGTTTCTGCAGCACTAAAACGCGGCATTCTCGATCCACAAGAGAGTCGCCGCCACCAACGCAACGGCAGCAATGCTGACAGCAATATGCAAACAGGCGGCTTGGGCATGCTGACAGAAGCCATTATTCACAGCGATCGGCTGATTAGCTTTGGATAGCACAACAATGACTGCAGAAACAAAAACCATTCTGTTTATTTTGCAGCGCGCGCCCTACGGCAGCAATGCCATGCGTGAGTCGCTCGATGCTGCACTGGCCGCTGCAGCGTTTGAGCAAAACGTACAACTGCTGTTTAGCGGTGAAGGCGTTTGGGGGTTGCTGCCCACACAAAATCCAGAGGCCATTCATAGCAAATCGATAGAAAAAATGCTGCACGCTCTGCACTACTATGACATTAAACAGATTTATGTCGATGAGGTATCACTGCATGAGCGCAAGCTACCTATGGATGCACTGGCCATCATTGCTACACCGGTTGCCGCCAATGCAATGGCTGCTCTAGTGCGGCAAGCTGATTGCGTGATCAATTTATGACCACACTGCACACACTCAATACC
>CAZZNL010000264.1:0-2690 GCA_964655625.1 uncultured Pseudomonadales bacterium | reverse complement strand
CCTTGCTCGGTGCGCCATCCTTGAAATCCAGTGCGCCGATGCGGCTCTCGACCTTGTCTGACGTAGTAATCGACGCTGGCACTGCGGCGTTGGTCTGTGCCTGAACCAGCGTGGGCAGTGCTAGCGCCGCGCAACTGGCGAGCAATACTAGTGGTTTGGTGATGTGCTTCATGGCTTTGTCTCCTTCACATTGTTGTGGATAAGATCACTCGCACGATTGAAAAAAACTTTCTCGAGTTTAGGTGAACTTCTTGATTGTGGCAAAAATCTGGCCTGTAAATTGTTATACGCGCTAAATATTTTTAGGTGCAAACATAATGATTCCCATGCCAAAAATGGCAATCAGTGATCCCGCAACATCCCACGCCGAGGGCTTGACGCCATCTACAACCCACAACCATAGTATCGCTACAAAGATATAGACTCCACCATAAGCGGCATACACACGACCTGCAGCTGTAGGATGAAGCGATAGCAGCCATGCAAATATTGCCAGGCTAAATGCTGCGGGCAGCAGCAACCAAATACTTTTGTTTTCTCTCAACCATAAATACGGTAGATAACAGCCGACTATTTCAGTCAGTGCTGTAAATATAAAGAGTCCAACTGTTTTTAATGCAAACATGGCAGGTTTTATCTTGGTATGTGATGGATCTTATCTGGATGATAGATACAATAACGCATACACGCACGGCGTGCATGTTAAATCCCAAGAGCTAAATGAGGAGATGGAAAATGGAACTGCTTGAAGTGAAAGAAAAACGCAGCATGCGTCGAGAAGAAGCCGCAAAGTTGCTGCACCAGTTGGCAGATGCTTTAGCCAAGCAAAACAGCCTGCGTTTTTCTCGGGAAGGCATCAACTTTGTCGTGAAAGTGGCAGACCAAGTTGATGTGGAGTTGGAGGTTGAAATTGAAGAAGAGGGCAATAGCCTGGAAATAGAAATCAAGTGGTAGTTCGAGGAGTGGGTTGCTGGCCGCACTCCTTCAATGCCCAATAATCGCCAGGCTGTTATCCAGCGTGATGCGAATGGAGACATACAGTCCCACGATAGAAAACAACACCCACGGCGCATTGGTGCCGGCGATATAGATCAGATTTTCTGTTCGCGAAATCAGTTTATGGCGACCGGCCACAAAAAAACTCACCCAATACAGCGAGGTGTTGTAGATCCACACCCAGAAAATCATGATGCCTAAAATGCCCAGCCACATGGGTGGGAGCAGCGGCACGGTAATGCCTAAATGAAAAATAATCGTGGGGAGTAAAGTGGCAAAGCCATTGCCGATATCGGCATTAAAACCAAACGTGCGGCGGTCGGCGTAGGATCCGTCATACAAAGAGTAAGTGGCCCACACGTCGGCCCAGATCTGGTTGTTGAATACATTTTTTAAGGCAATGGATTGGGTAAGAAATACTACCGCGGGCGTACGACCTGTTTCGTCGCGGAAGTTTTTCCAGTAGACATGGCGTTCTTCAATGTAGTCTCGACAGAAGAACAAGCACATTTCCCAATAACAAATCAGTAAGTTGATCGACAGAAATAGCGAGAGCGCGCAGTGCAACGCGTTGATGTTGCCATACACCAGTGCACTGAGCAGGATGCTGATGACAGTCAACGCTGCAATGGCGATGCCGGCGATAAGCCAGACGGGTAATTTTGTTTCGAGTAATGCATGCATGTTACGGGGTTCGCTAGGATGATTTCTGGTGAATATTACGCAATAAACGGAGATATACCATCTAACGACGACAAATACGTGTCTGCCCAGATATCGGCTAGTCGAATACAGCCGTCCTGATAGTGGCTGGAAAAACTGTTTAATTCACAGCGTGCAGGAAGGGAGTCCATATATACACCGTCATTACAGTATTGCTAAGACCATTTTAAAGACCTACTATCTGGTTTTAGTTCTCCTACCTAAGGCGCTCACAATGACCTACCAGATGCTTACAGAAACGGCTGCCAGCATTTCCGAGCTGAAAGCCAATCCGATGAAGGTAGTAGCTAGCGCACACGGGATGCCCGTAGCAGTACTGAACCGAAATGTGCCAGCATTCTATTGCGTGCCAGCTGCTGCCTATGAAGCAATGATGGAAATGATTGACGACGTAGAACTTTTGAAAATAGTACGAGAAAGACAGCACGAAAAAAGCATTCGAGTATCACTTGATGACCTATAAGCTCGAATTCAAGGAAACCGCCTATAAGGAATGGAATAAGTTAGGATACACCGTCAGGGAACAATTTAAGAAAAAACTGGCGGAAAGACTTGAGAACCCACATGTTCCAAGCTCTGCACTTTCTGGTGCTGCCAACATATACAAAATTAAATTACGCCAAGCGGGTTATCGGCTTGTTTACTCAGTTGAAGACATCACTGTCACTGTTACAGTCATTGCAGTTGGAAAACGCGACCGCAATGCAATTTACGATATTGCACTTTCTCGATTACAGCCATAACGCCTGAGTTTAGCCGTTCGGCAGCTAATTAGGCCGTCGCTTCTGCTGCTCGTAACAGTCGATGATGCTCCAGATGTGCCCCCAAATTTCGTGGCTTTTGGCGAGCTTGTGCGAACCGTGATGGGCAACAAGGCGAAAAAAAACCAGCACTTAGGCTGGTTTTTGAACGTCCGCAAACAGTCGCGAACTGGTGTCTGGCGGAGGAGGTGTCCGTTGAAATTGTATATT
>CAZZNL010000263.1:0-2700 GCA_964655625.1 uncultured Pseudomonadales bacterium | reverse complement strand
GCGAACCAGCATAACCACCGTTGCAGATTTTCGCCGCATGGATATTGCCGCAGGAGGCCAAGGTGCGCCCTTAGTGCCTGCTTTTCACGACGCCGTTTTACGAAGCCATGAGGAAAACCGCGCCATCGTCAACATCGGCGGTATGGCCAATCTCACTGTTCTAGCAGCCGGCTCACCTATCATTGGTTTTGACACCGGCCCCGGCAATGTGCTCATGAACAGCTGGATACAAAAACATCGCCAGCAGCCCTACGATGTTGACGGCCACTGGGCTCGTACTGGGCAATGCTGTCCAGTGTTGCTATCCAAGCTGATGTCGCACCCCTACCTACAGCTCTCACCACCCAAAAGCACAGGCCGAGAAACCTTTCACCTGGCGTGGCTAGAAATGCTGTTACATGATGATCAGCCTCTACACCCTGAAGACGTGCAGCGCACGCTACTGGAATTCACCGCTCAAAGCATCAGCCAATCCGTGGCTCAACTACCACAGCCTATTGTGCGCGTCCTGCTTTGCGGTGGCGGCAGCCACAATAAACTGCTGCACGAACGACTGAGGCTTTTGCTGCCCGATACGATGATCAACAGCACCAGCGACTTCGGTGTGCCCGCTGATTGGCTGGAAGCGATGGCCTTTGCGTGGCTCGCTAAACAGAGGCTGGACAGAAAGCCCGGCAACATCACCACAGTGACTGGCGCTCGCCATCCCTGCATTTTGGGTGGCGTCTACGAGCCAAACTGACCTAGGTCATCAAATAGAAAAAGAAGAACCGCAACCGCACGTCGTTGAAGCATTGGGATTGCGAATGACAAACTTCGAGCCCTGCAAGCCCTCTTCGTAGTCTACTTCTGCTCCTGCCAGATACTGGTAGCTCAATGGATCTACCAAAACCGTTACGCCGCCCTTTTCAATGGCCGCATCATCTTCTGCCGCAATTTCATCGAAGGTAAAGCCGTATTGGAAGCCCGAACAGCCCCCACCGGTAACAAACACACGCAGCTTCAAGTCCGGGTTGGCCTCTTCATCCACCAGGCGCCGCACTTTGTTCGCCGCGCTGTCGGTGACGCGAATATCTTGATCCGATTCTTGCTCAACGCTCATATCAACCTCTCGCCTGTAGCTGCTCGCCATTACGGGACTAATGCCAAATTTTCAAGACCCGTGTGTTCGGGCAAACCCTGCATGATATTCATGATCTGCACACCCTGCCCTGAGGCGCCTTTGGTCAGGTTATCAATCACCGCCATAATCACCGCTCGCCGCCGCCCTTGCGGTTTCGCCACGGCGATCCGGCACTGGTTAGAACCTTTCACCGTGCGTGTCTCTGGGTGGGAGCCCGCAGGCAGCACATCGACAAAGTACTCATCGGCATAGCGTTTTTCATACAGCTGCTGTAAATCCACCGCATCGTCCAACAAATCGGCATAAATGGTGGCGTGCATACCTCTCACCATCGGCACCAGATGCGGCACGAAAGTGAGCTCAAAAGGCTGCTCGCCCGCTTGCTGCAATGCCCGAATACCCTGTTCAATTTCTGGCAAGTGCCGATGCCCACCGCTGGCGTAAGCTTTGAAGCTGCCACTCAACTCTGAAAACAGCATATCCACTTTGGCCTGCCGTCCAGCGCCGGATACGCCAGATACGGCATTGGCGATCAAACTGTCTGGTTTGACCAGTTTTGCTTCCAGCAACGGCAGTAAACCGAGCTGAATTACTGTGGGGTAACAACCTGCACAAGCCACCAGGCGCGCCTGGCGAATCGCTGCCCGGTTAACTTCCGCCAGCCCGTAAACCGCTTCTTTCACCAACTCTGGGCTGGCATGCGGCTGACCATACCACTTTTCCCAAACCGCAATATCGCGAATTCGAAAGTCAGCTGACAAATCAATCACACGCGTGCCAGTGGCCAACAGCTCCGCCATCATCGCCTGTGCCACCCCGTGCGGTGTCGCAAAAAAGACGATGTCGCACGCACCAAATTTTGCTACATCTGGTGAAGAAAACGCGAGATCAAAACGACCGCGCAGACTGGGAAACAGTTGTGCGACCGGTATACCGGCTTCACCGCGTGAAGTAATGACTTGCACATCGGCCTGCGGGTGTTGCGCGAGCAGACGCAACAACTCCACACCCGTATAACCTGTGCCGCCGACTATGCCTATTTTGATCACGATAACACCTACACTCTGTGGGCGATGTAGAAAACGTCTCGCCTAATTAGGCATTATCATAACGCGTATCACGCTGGGATTCAGAATCATCATGACACTGTTATGGTTGAAAGCCTTTCACTTGATCGCCGTTGTCTGCTGGTTTGCCGGCCTGTTTTATCTACCGCGTTTATTTGTGTATCACGCCATGAGCGAAGACACGGCCAGCCGAGAGCGCTTCAAGATCATGGAGCGAAAGCTATACCGCGGCATCATGACACCCGCAGCCATCGCCACGGTCACTCTCGGCTTGTGGATGCTGCACCTGAACCCAACTTACTATTTGGCGACTGGCTGGATAAAAGTCAAACTGCTGTTAGTGCTGATGCTGATTATTTATCACGTGAGCTGCGGCCACTTTTTGCGGCGCTTTGCTGCCGACAACAATACGCGCAGCCATGTGTTCTTTCGGGTTTTTAATGAGTTGCCTGTCGCATTACTGATCGCCATTGTTCTGCTTGCGATCTTGCGGCCGTTCTAAGCCTATCC
>CAZZNL010000262.1:0-2701 GCA_964655625.1 uncultured Pseudomonadales bacterium | reverse complement strand
TCCTGTGCGCTGATAGATGAGGGAGCGCGCCATGCGCAGAGACACTTGATCGGGGTATTTACGCACCGCTTCATTCAGTGCCGCTAAGCTGCGCGGCAAATCGCCTTGGCGCAACAAGGTGTCGGCTTCGACGATGTAAAGTGCTGGTGCGCGCTCTGGGTGCTGTTTGCGCAGTTCGGCTAGCCATTGCTGACCTTCCAGACGGTGATTTTGCTGCAGCATCAGGGCGAAGACCTTGGATGTTGCCGGTATAAATTCAGCGCCGCCCTCTACGCGTCGATAATGTTCGAGTGCTTTGTTGTCTTCACCGCGCATCATGGCCATTTCGCCGAGATAAAAATGTGCGGTGTTGGCATGGTGTTTCAGAAACAGTAATTGCTCAAAAAATTCACGCGCGAGTGGATAATCCTTGAGGCGGTAATTGACCATTGCGCGCGCCAACAGCAAATTGGGTTCCAGCGAGTTGCGTTTGGCCATGTAGTCAAATTGTTCGCGCGCTTTTTGAAGATCCTGCTCACTCAACATGCGCGCATACTCCATGCGCAGGCGGTCGTTGTCGGGATCGTCGTTGACGACTTCACCCATGCGCTGAATCGCTTTGTCAGGGCGGCCGCTTTTGTACAGTGTGTCGACTTCCAAGAGTCGCGCTTGCAAGTTTTCAGGGTCCACGGCGCGCGCCTGATCAATCAAGGCGAGGCTGTCGTCAAAATCGCGCTGGGCGCTGAGCAGGGCAGCGCTGCCGAGTAGCAGGTCGATGTTGCGTGGATTTTCGTGCAGTAGTGCGGCGTACTCTTTGGCGAGCGCGGCATGGGTTTTTTCGTTAGTGGCGGCAGGGTTGATGGCGATGGACAGGAACAGCGGCCGAGCGTGCAGTGCCAGTAATCGTTTGGAGAAGGGCAGGGCTTGTTCCAGCTTGCCGCGATCGATGAGGAGCTGACCGGCGGTATACAGGGGCTCGGGGTTTTGTGGTTCGACATCGGCCCACAGTTGCGCCAGATCCAGTGCTGCTTGATCGGCTTTCAGGTAGCCGGCCAGCAGTGTTGCGCGGCGCACTACGCCGGAGTCGCGCGTTTTATAGGACTGCTGGTAATAGTGCGCGAGGGCGATATCCAGTTGCCCGCGGTTGGCGGCGACTTCGGCCACCAGCAGGGAGTACAGGGTGTCGGTGTCAAACGGACGGCTGTGCGCGTCGACGTCCGCTGTGCTGCTGGCGGTTTCATCGGTCGTGCTGAGACCGCAGCTGCTGAGGGTCACGGCGATAAAGCCGGCGAGCAGCCAAGGAAAGAAACGCGCTGTGGCCATAGAAAAGAGTCCCGTCAGAGAGTGCACTGCTTGTGAACTGAGCTGGCCATGATATAGAGAGACAGCCGATTACCCAACAGTGTGCGGAGGCTATAATGGCGCGGCATTTGACGGGTTACTGCATGTCCTTACTTGCCGTTGGCATCAATCACAATTCTGCTGCACTGGCGTTGCGTGAGCGCGTGAGCATCGCGCCGGCGCAGATGACGGATGCTTTGCGTTCATTGTCTGCGGCGACCGGTGGAGCCGATGCGGTTATTTTGTCGACCTGCAATCGCACAGAAATGTATGTTGGCACACCGTTGGAAGCGCATGTGGTGCTCGATTGGCTGGCGGCATTTCATCAGTTGGATCTGCATGAGCTGCGCCACTGTTACTACAGTCACCACGATGAAGCAGCGGTGCGTCACTTAATGCTGGTGGCCAGCGGTTTGGATTCGCTGGTGTTGGGTGAGCCACAGATTTTTGGTCAGATGAAATCGGCTTTTGCACAAGCGGTTGAAGCGGGAACGGTGACCGGTGTGCTACACCAGACTTTCCAGCAAATTTTTTCGGTATCCAAGCGCGTTCGAGCGGAAACCGCCATCGGACATAGTCCGGTCTCTGTGGCTTATGCCGCTGTGCGGTTGGCACAGCGTATCTTTGCCGACTTGCATCGCAACACCGCTTTATTGATAGGCGCGGGAAAAACGATAGAACTGGTGGCGCGCCATCTGTGTGAACAGGGCATAGCGCGCATCATTATTGCCAACCGCACCTTGGAGCGCGCAGAACAATTGGCAGAAGAGTTGTCTGCAGAAGCTATTTTGTTGGGCGACATTCCAGCGCGTTTGCACGAGGCGGATATTGTGATTTCTTCCACAGCCAGTCAGCTGCCGGTGTTGGGCAAGGGCGCAGTGGAACAGGCATTGAAGCAGCGTCGCCGCAGGCCAATGTTTATGGTGGATATTGCCGTGCCGCGCGACATCGAGCCGCAAGTGGGTGAATTAGATGATGTGTATCTCTACACCGTAGACGATTTGCGCGATGTCATTGATGAAAATTTGCGCGCTCGTGAGTTGGCGGCAGAAGAAGCGCGCGTGTTGGTTGAGGAAGGTGTTGCCAACTATCAACAGGAAAAATTGCGCCAGGAAGCGACATCCAGCATCGTTGAATACCGCCGTAAAGCAGAGGCTTGGCGCGATGCCGAAGTGGAGCGCGCATTGAAAGCGATTGCGCAAGGACAAGATCTTGATGAGGTTGTTCGCTTATTGGGACGCAATTTGACGAACAAGTTGCTGCATCATCCAACAGAAATGCTCAAGCAGGTTTCTCAGCGATCGGCAGCGATCAGTTTTCTCGGTAGCGATAAATAGTGTATTCGCCATCTTCTTCTTCGGCTATTTCGTAGTTTTTTTGC
>CAZZNL010000261.1:0-2716 GCA_964655625.1 uncultured Pseudomonadales bacterium | reverse complement strand
CCCATATCCGCCACCCCATGTACAGCTCGCTGCTGTTGCTAGCTTGGGGACTTTTTTTGAAACAACCGCTGTGGTGGCCGGGTGCACTGCTGGCGGTGGGAGCCACTGTCACGCTACACGCCACCGCAGTCACTGAAGAAACAGAAAATCTCGCTTATTTTGGCGATAGCTATCGCCAATACATGCGCAACACTTGGCGCTTCCTACCTTTTTGGTGAAGCCATTGCTGACCTCACACCCGTCCATCGCTAAAATGCGCCGACGTTTTAGAACAGCGAGACACTGACCTCATGACGTTTTCTGGCACCAAACGCCACATCCCGCGCCGCGTGGTCGTCACCGGCATGGCGGGCATCACCTCGTTGGGTCAGGACTGGGACAGCATCGCAGCCAACATACGCGCTGGACGCAACGGCATCCGCCAGATGGAAGAGTACGCCCTAATCGACGGCCTGCTCACACATCTAGCAGGGCCAGTCACCGGCTTTACACGCCCCGCACACTACTCGCGCAAGCAGACGCGCAGCATGGGTCGCGTAGCGTTGATGGCAACACGCAGCGCAGAAATGGCGCTGGAACAGGCTGGCTTACTCGGCAACCCCATCATCAGCGATGGTCGCATGGGGGTGGCCTACGGCTCTTGCAGCGGCAGCACCGATGCCACGGTCAGCTTCGCCAAAATGCATGTCGATCGCTCCACACGCTCGATGACTGCCACCACTTACGTTGAAATGATGAGCCACACCTGCGCCGTCAATATCAGCCTGTTTTTTGGCTTGAAAGGTCGCATCATTCCCACCACCAGTGCCTGCACCGCTGGCAGCCAAGGCGTGGGCTATGCCTACGAAGCTATCCGCTACGGCCATCAAACGCTGATGGTGGCAGGCGGGGCAGAAGAATTGTGCCCCGCACATTCAGCGGTATTCGACACCCTGTTTGCCGCCAGCTTGAAAAATGACACACCGGAACGCACGCCGCGCCCGTTTGACCGCGACCGCGATGGCCTGGTGATTGGCGAAGGCGCAGGCAGTTTGATCCTGGAAGACTTGGAGCATGCACAGGCGCGCGGCGCAACTATTTTGGCGGAGATCGTCGGGTTTGCCACCAATGCCGACGGAGCGCACATCACCCAACCCACAGCCAGCACCATGCAAGTGGTAATAGAGCAAGCGCTAGCCGACGCTGATCTCACACCTGCTGCTATCGGCTACGTCAATGCACACGGCACGGCGACAGAACACGGCGACATTGCCGAAACCACCGCTACCCATGCCGTTTTTGGCTCACGTATACCGATCAGTTCGCTGAAAAGTTATTTCGGTCACACCTTGGGCGCTTGCGGCGCTCTGGAAGCCTGGCTCAGTATCGAAATGATGAACCGCGATTGGTATGTGCCTACGCTCAACCTGGAAAACATCGATCCGCGCTGCGGTGAGCTGGACTACATCACCGGCAGCGGCCGCACCCTGCACAACGAATACGTCATGAGCAATAACTTTGCTTTTGGCGGCATCAACACTTCTCTTATTTTTAAACGCTGGAACTAGCTCACAATGCAACACGTCAACGGCTTCATTCTGCGCAATGTCGGCTTTTTTGAAATGCTCGGCGTGTTGATGCGCATTTTTAGCTTCAGTCTTGTCAGCTGGATGGGGCCAGCCAGCCCATTCATGTTTGTCTGGATCATCAACACAGTCGATGCTGTCATCCTGTCTTGGTGTTCTATCCTCAAAAAAGATTCAGCCTACACCCTGCTCAATACGTTCTGGATCATGGTCGGCGTCGTTGGCATACTGCGCGCAGGCAACATCATCAGCGGTTAATCACGGAGAAAAAAACCATGGCTATCACCCTCAAAAAAACACTGCAACAGTTGTTGGCAATTACCCTCTTGGCACTGTCTGGCACGGTGCTGGCATTGGATGAGGCTGAGCAGCGCTACATTGATCTACTTAGCAGCGGCAGCATGCGCAGCGTCAAACAAGCGGCACAAGATATTTACAACAACAGCGAAGACAACCAACTGGTGCTCGACCACCTAGCCGAAGTATTGCTGCAACGCTACAGCGGTGCGCCCAATGGCGATATCGACGCGCTGTCTTGGGCCGCCAAGGCACTGGGCAAGTCACGCAACCCGCGCTATCGCGACACCTTGAGCAGCGTGGCCAACAGCGGCAGCGCCAACAAAAAATTGCGCAAATATGCGAGTCAAGCACTCGAAGAGCTGAGCAGCAGCACCGTGCCACAATACAAACGCGGCAGTGTATCCTCACAAAAAACGGCGGTTAAAACTTCAAGCAGCAAAACCGCTGCTGCCAGCAGCAGCGGCAAAGGCCAATCACTCAACGCAGTGAAAAAAGGCATGAGCATGGCTGAAGCCTACAGCCTGGCAGGTGAGCCAACATCCAGCACGGGGCATATCACTGGCAAAGCCTGGATTCCATTCAACTTCAGAGGCGCAGACACTGCGCGCATGTACGCCCTTTACAAAGGCCGAGGTCGCATCATTTTTACCAACCGCTCGTACTACGATCATTCATGGCAAGTGTACGAAGTGCAAAATGACAGCTCCGAGCCGGGTTATCCGTAAAGTGAAACATCACAACGCATTATCGAAATACTCAGTAATCGATACGTGATGACTTCTGTTGATCCAACAGTGCCCAACTGGGCCGATCTTCCGTTACCGGATGCTTGGCCCGACAGTCTAAACTTC
>CAZZNL010000260.1:0-2720 GCA_964655625.1 uncultured Pseudomonadales bacterium | reverse complement strand
GGTACGCGTCGTGTACGTCGTGCGCCTACTATCGCGTATGACTTCCCGGATGGCCCTGGTGGATTGAGAACGGTTGACGACGCGCTGGCGTTTATCGGTGCTACAGACCGTTACGATTGGAAACTGGAAACGCAACGTGAAATCTATATTCCGTACAATAATACGGATGCGGATTCTCCAGAGCACAAGTACAAAGATATTCTGACTGTGAACCATCCAAATCCAGAGTTCATGCGTTATGAGTTGCACCGTGTTTGGGTTGTTGTGGCTACGCTGAAAGAAGGCAAGCGCCATATCTATGCTAAGCGTCGCCTGTACATGGATGAAGACTCATGGGGAGCGTTGCTGGCGGATAACTACGACAGCCAAGGCACTTTATGGCGTACTACGATGCGTACTTTCGTGAACGCTTATGATTTGCCAGGTATGTCGCCACGTCAGGAAATCTATCACGATCTTCAGAAAGGTGCTTACTTGTTGAACAACTTGGTCAACGAAGAAGGTGGCATTCAGAAAATCCCGGCACAGAAACATCCTGATGACTATTACACGCCAGCTAACTTGCGCGTTATGGGCAAGGGTTGATGTATATAGCTGATGCATCTGAGTAAACAAAAAACCAGGGCTTGCCCTGGTTTTTTGTTTTAATGCCAAAGCGGAGCGGATATGGATGATATTAAGCACTGCCTAGTAACTGGTGCTGGAGGGTTTCTGGGCCGCTATGTGTTGGATACATTGCAGCAAGCCAATATCTGTACGCGTATTTTGTTGCGGCAATCAAAAACGGATTTGTCACCATGCGCTGAAGTCGTAGTCAATGATTTATCACGGATAGATACATCCGGATTTGAGAGCTTACTGCACGGTATCGATACGGTATTGCATCTGGCAGCAACCGCGCATGTGTCTGCCGATCCCGCCTGTTATGAGGCAGATTATAAAAACACGCTCCACTTGGTTAAGGCAGCAGAAAAATGTGGTACACGCTGTTTTGTTTTTGTGAGCTCCACCAAAGCGGCCACCGAACCTGGTGCACAGATGCGCGATGAACAGTGGGATAGTTGGCCCAGCGATGCCTACGGGTATTGGAAAAGAAAAACGGAACAATATTTATTGTATGAAACCAGTATTCCTCATGTTGTGATTGTGCGCCCTTGTTTGATGTATGGGATAGGTGTCAAAGGGAACCTACAAGCATTGATCACAATGGCAGGGAAGGAAATTTTTCCAGATTTGGCCAAAAGTGCTGTGCAGCGCTCAATGGTTTATGCAGGTGATGTAGCGGCAGCATTGCTGTTGTTGGCGAGTACGCCTACGGCTAATCGTCAGATTTTTATTGCGGCAGATAATGAAAGTTATTCGCCGAATGCATTGATTCGTGCAGTCAGGGATTCATTGGGTAAATCAGCCGTGCGTTGGTCTGTCCCCGAGTGGTGTTTGCGTGGGTTGGGACGTGTTGGTGATATGGCGATCGCTCTTGGATGGAAGCGTTGCCCACTAAATAGTCAGGCCGTTTCGCGCTTAACCGAAAGTGCTGCTTATTCTTCGGCAAAATTGCAGGCTTTAGGATGGCGACCTAGCACCACATTCTATCAAGAATTACTGGCGATACTGTCTGCCGTGCCACGCGGTGCCCGTAAATGATGGGATTCGGTGGTGCCACGGTGTTGCTTGCAATCCTGGCTGCGTTTCTTGTTTCAGCTTGTGCGTGCTGGTTGATTGTGTGGCGCGGAAGTCATCTTTATTTGGATCATCCTGAGGCGCGTTCTTTGCATCATAAACCGGTGCCGCGTTTGGGTGGTGTGGCGATTGTTGCAGGAATTTCGGTTGCTGCAGCAGTGACCTGGGGACAGATTGCTGAGATTGCAGATCTGTATTTCTGCGCTGCCGTGTTGGTGTTGTTTTTGCTGGCGCTGTTGGATGATAAGTCCAGTTTGTCACCGGTATTGCGATTTGCCGTACAAGCGGGTGTTGCTGTCATATTGGTGTGGCAGGGCATTTATTTTTATACAGATGATTTAACGTTGCTATGGCCATGTTTGGGAGTCTTGGTGCTGATGTGGGGCATCAATCTGTATAACTTTATGGATGGCATGGATGGTTTTGCTGGCTCTATGAGCGTGATTGGGTTTTCTACTTTGGCCTTGTTGGGGGCAGTGCAGGGGCAGTATGGGTTTGGATTGCTGTGTATAGCGATTGCGGCAGCATCGGCAGGTTTCTTGTGCTTTAACTTTCCACCCGCACGGTTGTTTATGGGCGATAGTGGCTCCACCGTCTTGGGCTTGGCAATGGGGGTATTGAGTATTAAAGGCTGGCAGCTGTCCTTGTATCCAATTTGGGTGCCAGCCGTCATTTTTTCTCCGTTTTGGGTGGATGCAACGTTGACTTTGCTGTTGCGTTTATTTCGTGGTGAGAAAATTTGGCTGCCTCATCGACAACATATCTACCAGCGCTGGGTGTTGGCTGGCTACAGCCATCGGCAAGTTACGGGTATGCAGTGTTTGTTGATGCTTTGTTGCGCGGGCAGTGTGCTGTTCTGGTACATAGCAGAGGGTCAGCGGAGTGCCTATCCCTATGCACTACCGATATTTTGGTTATTGGGTTACAGTCTCCTCGTAGGCGGTTCTATCGAGTTGTTGAGACGTAAGGTTCGTTAGGTGAATATTTTTAGTACGGCAGCAGTATTTTTACGCCGATACCACAAGCAGATTTTGATGCTG
>CAZZNL010000259.1:0-2753 GCA_964655625.1 uncultured Pseudomonadales bacterium | reverse complement strand
GTTTGGTCGACTGTAATCTGTTGCCTACTTTCATGTTTATTACCGTGTTGCAATCGCAGTCGCTGATGCATAACGGCGTGCGCTATTGGCTGCACTCGCTGGGTGCGCTGGTAGTGGGCTTTCTGTTTAGTCTGCTGTTTCATCAACAGTTGTGGCAATGGCAGGGCAATTTTGTTATCGGTATTCCGGCGATCATCGGTGTCAGTATTTATTTCGGGCTGCTGTCATTTTTTGTCTACCGTCGCGTTGAAGATCTGATGGGCAGAGTGGATAAATCCTCGGCAGAATTTGCCGAGATGCGCATGAAAATGTGGAAGTTGTCGCGCTATGTCTCGCCGCAAATCTGGCGCACTATTTTTTCCGGTAGCGATGTCAAACTCGAGACCAATCGTAAACGGCTGACGGTATTTTTCTCCGACATCAAAGGTTTTACCGAATTGTCTGAGAGTCTGGAAGCGGATGACATGACGGATATGCTCAACCATTATTTGAGCGAGATGTCGCAGATCATTCACAAATACGGCGGCACGATCGACAAGTTTATCGGTGACGCCATCATGGTGTTTTTCGGTGATCCGACCAGTCGCGGTGCGCGCGCGGATTGTTTGGCCTGTGTGTCGATGGCTATCGAAATGAAAAAACACATGCGCATCATGCAGAAGCATTGGGGTAGCAAAGGTATAGAAACTCCGCTGGAAATTCGCATGGGTATCAATACCGGCTACTGCACGGTGGGTAACTTCGGTACCGAGCAGCGCATGGATTACACGGTATTGGGTACGGAAGTGAATTTGGCCAGCCGTTTGGAAACTGCTGCACCGCCGGGCGAGATTTTGATTTCTCACGAGACGTATTCACTGATCAAGGATGTGGTGAAATGTGAAGAAAAAGGCACAATCAATGTCAAAGGCTTCAGTCAGCCGGTGCGCGTGTATGTCGCCGTGGATTTGCACAAAAACCTCGGTACAAAACAGTCGTATTTTGAACAGCGCGCCGATGGCTTCTCTATGCATCTTGATCTGGATAAGGTCAAGAATTACGACCGCGAGCGCGTGCTCAAGACCCTGCTAACGGCAGCTACCCGCCTGAAAAACAGCGCGCCGCCAGATTGACGTTGATGTCTTGTGAAGGATGTCCAGACGCTTTGTCCGTATTTATCTCGTCCTGATCTCATTACAATATGCATCAACGTAATGATGTATTGATTGAGAGCGCGTTATGCCAGAAGTCGATATCACTGAATCCGCCCAAGATTATCTTGCCGGTCTGCTGGCCAAGCAGAACACGCCAGATATTGCCGTGCGTATGTTCGTCAATGATCCGGGTACCTCGCGTGCAGAAACCTGCATTGCTTACTGCCGTCCCGGCGAGGAAAAAGAAGGCGATGAGTTTGTCGAACTGAAAAGCTTTCGCTGCTGGTTTGACGCGCGCAGCATTCCTTATCTGAAAGATGCCAAAGTGGACTATTCGCCAGATCGCATGGGCGGGCAGCTCACGATCAAAGCGCCGAATGCCAAAATGCCGCAGGTGAGCGATGACAGTCCTTTGGCGGATAAGGTCAACTATGTGCTGTACAACGAGGTAAACCCGCAGTTGGCTTCACATAATGGTGAAGTGTCGCTGGATCACATGGAAGGCAATATCGCGGTATTGAAGTTTGGCGGCGGCTGCCAGGGTTGCGCTTCGGTGGACTACACCTTGAAAGAAGGTGTTGAGCGCACCTTGATGGAAAAGGTGCCGGGTTTGGAAGGTGTGCGCGATGTTACCGATCACACCGACCGCAGCCAGGCCTATTACTGAGAGATATGAGGGGCGGTATTAACCCCGCCCAAACACTTGCTTCATCATTTCGCGGCATACACCAGTGCCGGGCAGGCTGATATCTAGCGTGTCGGCAAAATCGAGCGCGCTCGACAAATCCTTGATCGCCACGGCTTTGAAGCCGGTCATGATTTGCGCAAATGTTTCTTCGTCAAACCCTTTTTTGGTATCAAAAATCATCTTCATGGAAGGCGTGAGCACGCCATTGCCTGAGGTGACTTCTTTGAGAATGTCGAGACTCAGGCCAGAGGCTTTGGCGAGCTTCATGCCTTCATGCACAGCCAGAAATTCGATGTAGGTCATTAAGTTGTTGCAAAGCTTCAGCTTCATGCCGCTGCCCAGTTCACCGGCGTGCACCACTTTTTGGCCAGAGGTGAGCATGTATTTTTCAACGGGGCGAATGTCTTCCTCGCGGCCGCCGCACATGTAGTAGAGCTGTTTGCTGGCTGCGCCGTGAGCGCCGCCCGTGATAGGCGCATCAAACACCACCACGTTTTTTTGCGCGGCCATTTCGGCCAGTTTGCGGATGGTGTCGATTTTGACCGTGCTGTGTACGGCGACCACGGTGCCGGGCTGTGCCGTTTGCAGAATGCCGTTGTCGCCGGTTAATACAGCGAAGGTGTCTGCATCATCGCGCACGCAGATACCGATGTAATGACACTGTGCGGCCAGTTCTGCCGGGCTGGCTGCAACACGGGCACCATCAGCGGCCAGTTCTTCGCAAGCCTTGGGGTTGATGTCATACACCACGGTAGCGAACTCACTTTTGGCCAGTTGTACGGCCATGGGTTTGCCGATGTTACCTAGCCCGATAAAACCTGCTGCCTGGGTCATGGGAAATGCCTCTGCTGAAATGGAGTGCATCAAACAGTAGCGGCCTGCACCAATTTGGTCAAGAATGCTTTACTATTTTTACGGTATGGCAGCGCGAG
>CAZZNL010000258.1:0-2766 GCA_964655625.1 uncultured Pseudomonadales bacterium | reverse complement strand
ATCAATAACAGCACGAATAAATAGGTAACTCCATGAAAAAATGGTGGCTGCGATTGTGGTTATTGCTGCTCACGACGTTGGGCGGTGCCGCCCTGTTAGGCATGGTGACCGATCGTTGGCCGGGCTTGCCGGTACACAACAACATCATGGATTTATTGCCGGCACTGCGCGATGATCCGGTGCTGCTGCAAGCACTGCAACGCAACAACCAGGCATTCAGCCGCAAACTGCTCATTCTAGTAGGCGATACCGATTCACAAAAAACACGCGCAGCGGCAGAACAAGTTATAAGCAGCCTGCACCAACAGGATTTTTTTGCAGAGCCTGTCGCCAGTATCGATATGGCGCAAACCAAAAACATCGGCGCACTGTATTTTCAGTGGCGCGCCGGTTTACTCAGTGCCGTGCAACGCCATCAACTGGAACACCAACAACTGTCCGCACTGGAACAACAACTGACGGAAACGCTGTACAGTCCCATCAGCGGTATCAATGCCGCACTGTTACAAAACGATCCACTGCTGCTGTTTTACCACTTTATGCGCGCCCTACCTGCGGCACAGGGAAAAATTCAGAGCATTGATGGTGCACTGCAAGTGCGCGGTGCTGATCGCAATTATCGCGTGATCATTGTCGACATCCAACAAGATGTATTCGACATGAATTTGCACCCACAATACTTAGCGTGGCGCGACACACTGCAACAACAATTGCAGAAAAACTTTCCCGACACGCAGCTGTTATTGATGGGCGCGGTGCAACACGCGGTGTGGGGCGCCAGCAGCGCCAAGCGCGAAGTGGCATTGATCGGCAACGGATCGCTACTCGGCGTCATCTTGTTGGTGTGGTTCGTTTTTCGGCGCGCCAGCGCACTGTTTGTCTCTCTGTTGCCATTGGGTGCTGGCATATTGGCCGGTCTGCTCGCCACTTTATTGTGCTTCAAAGAAATTCATCTGATCACACTGGTGTTTGGCAGCAGTGTCATTGGCGTCGCCATGGATTACAGCCTGCACTACCTCACTGAACACTACAAAGACAGCGATCGTTTCAGCAGCGCACAATGTTTGCAGCGCGTGTTTCCCGGCATCACCATGGCCATGGTCACCAGCGCCATAGCCTACGCTGCCATCGGGTTTGCGCCGTTTCCGGTATTGCGACAAATCGCCCTGTTTTCCTGCGCGGGATTGTTCATGGCATGGCTCACCGTTGTCAGCCTGTATCCCAGCTTGATGCAACCTGCACTGTTCAACACACCGCGTTATTTGCGCTGGAGTCATACCATTGATCTGCGTTTGCGGCATTTGTTTGACAATCGCTATCGACGCATTGCACTGATCATCATCGCATTGGCCATGATTCCCGGCGTGCTGCGCCTACATGCCAACGATGATTTGCGCTTGCTGCAAACGCCAGAACCCGGCATCGCCGCCATGGAAAAACACGTGCAAGCACTCACTGGCCTGCAGCAGGAAGGGCGCTTTTTTCTGATCGAAGGTGAAACACTGGAACAGTTACTGCAACGCAGCGAACAGCTCCACGATTGGCTGACAGAACAACAGCACGCCGCCACAGCTGACTTACTCACACACTATCTGCCATCAATAAAACGCCAACGCGAGAATTTTCAGCAACAACAAATGCTATACCGCAGCGACTTTATCCAACACTGGCAAGACACACTGGGACTTTCCGCCAACATCATTGCCGACAACCAAAAATTATTCTCACAAGAACCAACACACTGGCTTACGCTAGATAAAATAAAAAATACGCCTGTTCTGATGAACATGTTAGCGCGTTTCCAACTAACGGAAACACCACGCGGCTGGATCGCCACGGGTTTTGTGCGCAACGGTGATGCTGCTGCATTAGCAAACTACGCCATACAACACGAAGGCGTGCACTGGATGGACCCTGTCAGTGATATTTCAACATTGTTTCGTCACTACCGTGAACAAACAGGCTGGATGATGGTGCTCGCTTACGCAGTGATTGCTGGCTTATTGTGTTGGCGTTATAAACCAGCACAAGCATGGCGCGTGATGTTGGCGCCACTGTTAGCTGCCTGGTTTACGCTCGGGTTGCTGGGCTACGCCAATGTGCCACTGAATTTATTTCATGTATTGGCCATGTTGCTGGTGCTCGGCGTCGGCATTGATTACAGCGTATTTTTTGCCGAGAGCAATAATCATCGCGATGCCATTATGCTCGCGGTAGTGCTTTCTACACTCACTACCCTGCTATCTTTTGGCTTACTGGCCCTGAGCAAAACAGCCGCCATCAGCTCGTTTGGTATTGTTATCAGTATTGGTCTGGTTTGTGCGCTGTTGTTCTCGCCACTGGCACAACAGCCATCATCTAAAAATTAACACGCACGATTATTACGGCACCACGTCGATAGTTGCTGCCACACCAGCGCCTCACTGTCAGCACAGGTATTCAGCAGCGCATCCAACAGTGCAACGTCCATCGCCTCACGCCCTTTGCACATTTTGCTGGCACGCAGGGCAAACATACGCCAGTGATCTCCCGCTTCCGTCATCGCCGCCGCTGCTTCTTTCAAGGCTGCACTATCGAGCAAGCGCGAAGCTTCGCGCAAAAATGCCGCATACATAAAACGAAAACCCGCGCCGCCGGTGCCAATTTCTTCCTGCATCCTCACAATATGGCCGAGATAGAGCGGCAAGTACTGTTCACGGCGCGTTTCATCGGCTGCCAATTTGTACAACTGTTTGCCCATGTAGCGAATGCCGCGCACGCCAACAA
>CAZZNL010000257.1:0-2777 GCA_964655625.1 uncultured Pseudomonadales bacterium | reverse complement strand
GGATGCATGTCTCGATTGTGATGATGGAAAAACAAAAACACCCCGAACTGCGTGGCCCCAAGTTCTTTCCTGAACTCGATGTTGCGCCAACGAAACGCTAGAAAGGAATATTTATGGCTAAGAATCTTAAAAATTGGGACCCGGAGAACCAGCAATTCTGGGAATCCGAGGGCAAGGAAATTGCCAAACGCAATCTATGGATTTCCATCCCAAGCCTGCTTTGCGGCTTTGCGGTATGGCTTTATTGGAGCATTGTTACCGTGCAGATGTTGAATCTGGGTTTCCCGTTCACCCAGCCGGAATTGTTTACATTAGCGGGTATCGGCGGGCTGGCTGGGGCAACACTGCGTATTCCCAGTTCGTTCCTGATTCGTATTGCGGGTGGACGTAACACGCTTTTCCTCACCACCTCACTGCTGATGATCCCTGCTATCGGCACGGGGATGGCACTTCAAGACCCTAATACACCGCTTTGGGTGTATCAGGTATTGGCACTACTTTCGGGCTTGGGTGGCGGCAACTTTGCATCTTCCATGTCCAATATCAGCTTCTTCTTTCCGAAAAAACAGCAGGGTCTGGCTCTGGGGTTGAATGCTGGTCTGGGTAACTTTGGCGTAACCACCATGCAGATTCTGATTCCGCTGGTGATGACCATGGCTATCTTCGGCGGTGACCCAATGGTATTAAAATCTGCCAGCGGTTGGCTCTTTGGTAAAATTCCTGCTAGTGCCGAAACCTACATCCATAATGCAGGGTATGTATGGCTGGTTCTGCTGGTTCCGCTGGCGTTCGCCACTTGGTTTGGTATGAACAACATCACTGCGCCGCATGTAACACCCGATTGGGGATCTACAATGGGCGCATTTATTAAAATCCTGCTGATGCTGACCATTGGCATGGTGACTGCGGGTGCAGGATTCTATCTCATGCAACCGGCAGAAGCTGGCGGTTTTGGCATCAGCAAATGGGTAGTGCTGCCGGTGGTGATTATTGCAACGCTACTACTGCTCCGCATCGTTCCGGCAGGCGCGCAATACAAACAGAACCTCTCGCGCCAATATCGTATTTTTAACAATAAACACACCTGGGCGATGACGGTGATTTACACCATGACCTTCGGTTCGTTCATTGGTTACTCTGCTGCGCTGGCGCTGGCGATTCAGGTTATTTTCGGCTTCCAGCATCTCATGGTCAACGGAGTAGTGACCCACACAACGGCAAACCCCAACGGCCCGAGTGCACTGATGTACGCATGGATGGGGCCGTTCATCGGTGCAATCATACGCCCGATTGGCGGCTGGATTTCCGATAAAATCGGCGGTGCTAAAGTGACGCAAATCATCTCCTTCGTGATGGTTGGCTGTGCGCTTGGCGTAGCGTATTATATGAAGCAAGCCTACGCATCCGCGACCCCAGAAGAATTCTTTGTACCATTCCTGTTGCTGTTCCTGGTGCTTTTCCTTGCCACAGGCATCGGCAATGGTTCGACCTTCCGCACCGTCGCGGTGGTGTTTGATAAAGAACAGGCAGGCCCTGTGCTTGGCTGGACATCGGCGGTAGCTGCCTATGGCGCGTTCCTCATTCCGCAGATATTCGGTGAGCAGATCAAAGCAACTACGCCAGAGAATGCGCTGTACGGATTCGCCATTTTCTATGTCGTCTGCATGATCATCAACTGGTGGTTCTACTTGCGCAAAAACGCCTATGTGCAAAATCCGTAAAGAAGTTGATCCATATCAATCTCAAAGAGGGGGGATGCGCCCTAGCATCCCCTCTGACACATAAGACAAGGACGTAAGCATATGAGCCACATTATCGACAAACTCACCTTTTTCAAACGCGAGACAGAGAATTTCTCTGACGGACACGGCGTGATGACCGATGAGTCGCGCGGCTGGGAGCAGGCATATCGCAGCCGCTGGCAGCATGATAAAATTGTGCGCTCGACGCATGGGGTGAACTGCACTGGCTCGTGCAGCTGGAAAATCTATGTGAAAAATGGTTTGGTGACGTGGGAAACGCAGCAGACGGATTATCCGCGTACTCGCCCAGATATGCCGAACCATGAACCACGCGGTTGCTCGCGCGGTGCGAGCTACTCCTGGTATCTCTACAGTGCCAACCGTATGAAATATCCGCTGGTGCGCAGCCGGTTGCTCAAGGCATGGCGTGCAGCAAAAGTGATTGCGAAAGATCCGGTAAATGCATGGGAATCCATCGTCACCAATGAGGCCACGCGCAAATCCTATCAGCAGGTCCGTGGCAAAGGTGGCTTTGTGCGCGCTGACTGGGAAGAAGTGAACGAGATTATCGCGGCGGCGAACGTCTATACCGCCAAGAAACACGGGCCAGACCGCATCATCGGCTTCTCGCCCATTCCAGCGATGTCGATGGTGTCGTATGCGGCAGGCTCGCGCTATCTCTCGCTCATTGGCGGTGTGTGCATGAGCTTTTACGACTGGTATTGCGACTTGCCCCCATCCAGCCCACAAACATGGGGTGAACAGACCGACGTGCCGGAATCCGCGGATTGGTATAACTCCAGCTTCATCATGGCCTGGGGTTCCAACGTTCCGCAAACGCGAACGCCCGATGCCCACTTCTTCACCGAAGTGCGCTACAAGGGTGCGAAAACCGTAGCGGTCACGCCAGATTATTCTGAGGTGGCAAAGCTCGCTGATCTCTGGCTGCACCCCAAACAAGGCACCGATGCCGCGCTCGCAATGGCAATGGGACATGTGATCCTGAAAGAGTGGCACGTCGCAGGCAAGAGCGAT
>CAZZNL010000256.1:0-2795 GCA_964655625.1 uncultured Pseudomonadales bacterium | reverse complement strand
CATCATACCAGCATGCTTGCTCGCATCAATGGACGTTTCAATGACACGCTCATCGCCGGTCAACACCAGAGAAGAAAACTGTTTGCGCAACTCTTCGCGCGCACGGTTTTTCTCTCTGTCAATTTCCGCTTGCGCAGCTTGTTTCATTCGCTCGCCTTCTTCACGAGCTTGCTCTTTGGCCTCTTCTATCATCTGACCGGCACGCTTGTTGGCCTGCTCGATGATGGCCGCTGCATCTTCCTTAGCCTGACGCAACTTACGCGCCGCTTCTTCCTTGGCTAATTCAAGATCACGACCAGCCTTGTCTGCATTTTCAAGACCATCGGCTATGCGTTTCTCACGCTCAGCCATCGTGCTGATAATTGCAGGCCAGACAAACTTCGCGCAAAAAAACACGAAGACAAAAAACGTCAGCATCTGGCCAATCATGGTAGCGTTGATATTCACGCCAACACCTCGCGGGTAGTAGATATCACTAAAATAAAATTGACTGGCAGATACCGCCAGTCAAATTCATCAGGCTACGTTTGCTGCCTGCAATGCAGGGAAAATAACAAACAGAATGTACATGGCAATACCAACGCCGATCATTGGCACCGCATCGAGCAGACCTGCGATCAAGAACATTTTGCCCTGCAGCATTGGCGCAATTTCAGGCTGACGCGCAGAGCCTTCCAGCAACTTGCCGCCAAGCAGCGCAAAGCCAATTGCAGTACCCAAAGCGCCAAAACCAATCAACAGCGCAGCGGCAATAAGAGCCATACCCATGGTGTTTCTCCTCAGTGTGTTGCGGTAAAAACCGACTTGTGGTTAACGTTACTTAAAAAAACATCCCCATCACGGATGCTGTTCGTCTGGCACCTCGTGCGCCATTGCCATATAGACAACAGTCAACACCATGAACACAAACGCCTGCAGCGTAATGATGAGAATATGAAATACTGCCCAAGCCCATTGCAGCACACCTGCAAACAGACCAAAAAATAAACCCGCACCAAACAAGGCCGCAATCAGGATAAAAATCATTTCACCGGCATACATATTGCCGAACAATCGCAACCCAAGTGAAATGGGCTTAGAAATCAGCGACACCGTTTCCAACGTCAAATTGATCAAAATCAGCAACGGCGCAAACAACAAGCCAATGCCATGAAATGACGGATGAAACGGATGCAGCGTCAACTCTTTAATAAAACCCAGCAAGCCTTTTTTCTGAATACTAAAGAAAATCATCAAGAAAAAGACCGTGAAGCTCATACCCAAGGTGATATTTGGATCTGTGCTCGGAACCACCTTGAAGAAGAAATGCTCATCACCCGTCGCCAAGGCAGCCAGCTTGGGCAGCATGTCGATAGGCAGCAAATCCATAAAGTTCATCAAGAATATCCACATGAACACCGTCAGCGCCATGGGCGCGATCAACGGGTTGTGGAAATGAAATGTGCTTTTGACGTTGTTATCGATAAATTCAATAACCAACTCAACAAAACTCTGCCAGCCACGGGGAACACCCGTTTGCATGGCTCTCGCCGCCTTGGCAAACATCAGGGAAAAAACCAATCCCAAAGCCACCGACCAACCCAATGAATCAACGTGAAATGCCCAAAAGCCCATATCTTTGGCTTCTTGGCTGGTGTGAGCCAAGGTCCATGTTGCATGATCCAACTTGTGTACAGACCCATCGGCCGCATGACGTTCGTAGCCAGCAGGCAGCTGACCAAAGCAAAGATTCTGGAGGTGGTGCTGGATATAACCAGTAATGGTCAACCCTTCGCTACCCTGTCCTGTCACTGCGCCATGCTCTTCAGACATAACAACACTATCTACCTGTTAAAACTGCCGACTCACAAAATTCCGTTATCCGTCAAGCTAGCGTAGCCATCGGGCGCTCAATACCATCCCCAGCAACCACGAGACCACATATCCCGCAAACACTGCTTCTGGCACTACCGATCTGTATCCCACAAACAGACCGCCAAACATTACTGCCACCAACACAAACTTACCCAGCTCGCCGCGCCGAAAAGACCGGGCGATTTGGCGAACCTGTCGCGCTCCGCGATAACGAAACGCAAAATACCCAAAATACAATCTTGGCAGCGCCTCGATCATTGCCCCCGCGAACACGGAGATAGCCCAAGCCGTACCGACAAGCACTAATGCAACAAACGCAATCAAGGCCAACATTGCGAACTGAACCAAAGCAATACGGTAGATTGGAGGGCTGGGAATACTTGTGCGTTGCACCCCTTTCACCAATCGCCTCTACCCGCTCCAAGTCCCTGAACGACCTTGAACTGACGCACTAAAACGGCGCGCATTATAGGGGAGGCCAAGCGCAGCCGGCAACACAAATCACACGCTGAACCATAAAAATCAGCAGCTCCTGCACCCGTCATTAGCTATACTGGTCAGACTCCTGCCAATATCAGCACCACACTTACAACCATGCACTTTCCTGAACATTTCGATGTCATCGTTATCGGCGGCGGGCATGCCGGCACAGAAGCCTGCTTGGCCGCTGCACGGATGGGCTGCCGCACCCTGCTGGTTACCCATAACATCGAGACGCTGGGGCAGATGTCCTGCTACCCTGCCATCGGCGGTATAGGCAAAAGCCATTTGGTTAAGGAGATTGATGCGCTGGGTGGAGCTATGGCGCGCGCCACTGACCAAGCGGGCATCCAGTTTCGCATCCTCAACTCTCGCAAAGGCCCAGCCGTACGCGCCACCCGCGCTCAAGCCGACCGCGTGCTATATAAAGCAGCCCTTCGCTCAATTCTGGAAAATCAACC
>CAZZNL010000255.1:420-2849 GCA_964655625.1 uncultured Pseudomonadales bacterium | reverse complement strand
GCAGCACATATAAATATGCAGGTGGCGCAGACTGCTTGGTGTTGGAGTAAAAAAAACGCCCGAAAGCAACATAGTCGGCACCGTTGTCTTGTGCGGTGCACGCAAGCGTCAAGGAGTCGTGACAGGTGATACCGATGATGGCTTGCGCACCGAGCTTGTTGCGTGCCTCAAGGAGTGGCATGTCCTCTTGCCCCAAATGCACACCGTCTGCGCCAACGGCCATTGCCAGCGCCACATCGTCATTGATCAAAAGCAGGGCATTGGCTTGTCTGCACAGTGCAAGTAATTGCGCGGCTTCCTGTAGGCGTTGAGAGTGATCTGGCTGTTTGCTGCGGTATTGCACCATGCGACAGCCGCCCGCCAGCGCTGCGCTGACAGCTTCCAATAAACGGCCAGCCAACAGCTGATCATCAGTGAGGGCGTAGAGGTTGCTGCAGTGCAAAGGCAGTCGGCTTTGCGCAGGTGGAGTCATCGTTTTACCTGTTCAAGCTATAATTCGGGCTTCATTTCACCTCGGCATTATCCTCCATGCGTAAAACTGTTACAGCCAGCCCGGACAGTAATCTCAAGGATTATTTTCGTTTATTGCGCTACACAAAACCGGTATTGGGTTTGTTTGCGATCAGTGCTGTGGGCTTTGTGGCATTCGGTTTGTTGCAACCGTTATTGCCTGAATTGCTCAAGCGCATGGTGCAGGCGATTGAAACCAAAGACACGCTGCATCGCTGGCAGTTGCCCTTGATGGCGGTAGGCATCTTTGCTGTTCAAGGTGTTGCCTCATTTGTTGGCAATTATTTTATGGCGCAAGTCACCGGCACGATTGTGCGCAATATTCAAAAAGAAGTGTTTAACAAATTGACAGTGCTGCCTGCCAGTTATTTTGATGCCACCACCAAAGGACAAATTATTTCTCGCATTACCAGCAGTGTCGGCATGGTGACGGGAGCGCTTACTAGTGCTGTGATTGTGGTGATTCGTGAAGGCACTATTGTCATTGGTATGCTGGCTTATGTTTTTTACCAGAATTGGCAGCTCTCCATGACGTTTGTGGTGATTGCGCCCATCATCGGTATGTTGGTGCGCTATGTCGGTGGGCGGTTTCATAAAATCAGCCACAAAATGCAGGATGTAGCCGGCGATACATTGCAAGTGGCGAGTGAAATGATTAGCGGCTATCGCGTGATGCGCAGTTTTGGCGGCGAGAGTTACGAGAAACAGCGTTTTTGGGATGCCACACACCGCAGCTACTTGTTATATATGAAAATGCAAAAAATATCGGCGCTGAATACGCCGGTGTTGCAGCTCATTGTTTCTCTGGCGATTGCGGCGATTTTGTTTTTAATTTTGAGCCCGCTGATGTTGGAGAGGTACGGCACCGCTGACTTGGTGGCTTATCTCACGGCGGTGGCTATGTTGCCTAAACCGATCCGACAACTGAGCAGCACTAATGGCGCTATACAAAAAGGCATTGCTGGCGCGCAGAAAATTTTTGAAGTGCTTGATATGGCTGCAGAGGCTGATAACGGGACGGTTGTTGCACAGCGCGTGAAGGGTGAGGTGTCCATCCGTCATTTAAGCTTTGCTTATGACGCTGCGCAGGAGTATGTGCTGTCGGATATTTGTGTGGATATTCCCGCAGGGAAAACGGTGGCGCTAGTCGGGCGCTCTGGTAGTGGCAAATCGACTCTGGCCAGCTTGTTTCCTCGGTTCTATGACTACACCCAAGGCGAGATTTTGTTGGATGGTGTGCCGTTGAAAGACTACCAACTAGCCAGTTTGCGTGAGCAAATTGCGTTGGTGACGCAGCATGTGGTGCTGTTCAAAGACAGCGTGGCCAACAATATTGCTTACGGCGGCTTGGCAAATTGCTCGCGCGAGAAAATTCGTGCGGCAGCCGAAGCCGCCAATGCAATGGAGTTTATTAGTCAATTACCTGAAGGTTTAGATACTGAAATTGGTGAAAATGGTTTGCAGTTATCCGGGGGGCAACGTCAGCGTTTGGCAATTGCACGCGCATTGTTAAAAGATGCGCCTGTTTTGATTCTCGATGAAGCAACATCTGCGTTGGATAACGAGTCGGAAGCTAAAATTCAGCAGGCATTGGAGCGTGTGATGCAAAATCGCACAACATTAGTGATCGCGCACCGTTTATCGACGATTGAAAATGCCGATCTTATTTTAGTAATGGATCACGGAAAAATTGTGGAGCGCGGCACGCACAGCGAGCTATTGGCGCTGGATGGCTACTACGCGAGATTGTATCGCTCTGGGTTTGATGAGATTGGGTAAGGTGCTTTTGTTGGAAGTATTTGAAAGAATTTCTCTTGCGGCGAAGCCCCAAAGTATAGGGGGAACCAAAAACTTTATTTGCTCCATGAGTAAGAGAAATGCTGTTTTAGGGTAGTAAAACATAAATAACATCAAAGCTT
>CAZZNL010000255.1:0-410 GCA_964655625.1 uncultured Pseudomonadales bacterium | reverse complement strand
CATTCGTAAGCATGAGGGCGGTTTTGTCTGGCGGAGCTTTTCCGACCATCCATAGTGGCGCGCTTGAAGTCCATCCATTAATATCAGTAGCCATGCTGGCTGCACAGATAAATAGCGTGAATAAAGAAATAAAGCTTGAACGTCTGATAGTGCGAGATATTGCAATACAGAAGGCTGGGAATAGTAAGATGTGGTAAGAATCCCAGTAATTAGATAAACATATCAGCATTAGAATAATTAAAATAGAAAATACGCTAAATAAGTCTTCTGATAGTTTTTTGTTTTTTGCCATTAGTATGAAAAAGGTGGCTATTATAAAAAATATCCTGTAAATCTGAAAAATAATATTGGTTACTTCTAGGTTCTGCTTAAACTTTAATAAATACCCTCCAAAGCTGAGATTAAAAATA
>CAZZNL010000254.1:0-2849 GCA_964655625.1 uncultured Pseudomonadales bacterium | reverse complement strand
GTGCCTGCCATGTTGTGAGGCGAGAGGTGGCGCGTGGCTATTCGTATTCCTATGGATCTGTTGCATAAGTTGTCGACCCAGTTGTCAGAACAGCTGAACGGCGGGCCTCTGCCGCCGCCGGACGAGATGGAAAAAATTTTGCAGGCCTTATTGCAGTCGGCATTGGCGCGTTTGGATCTGGTGAATCGCAGTGAGTTTGATGCGCAGTGCAAGGTGTTGATGCGAACGCGCGAACGACTCGAACAGGCGGAGCAACAGTTGGCAGTATTGGCACAGCAGTCGTAACGCCGCCATTGTTGCCGTGATGCTGGTGTGCAGCTGGTAGTTCTACACGCTATCAGTGACAATGCAGCAACGGACTGATTTCACCATGGAAGGAGCCATGTATGTCACTTGCTGTTGTCTATTCGCGTGCCCAGTTGGGCATTCACGCCCCCTTGATTACTGTCGAAGCGCATTTGTCCAATGGTATGCCGCAGTTATCGATTGTCGGCTTGCCTGAAACGGCGGTGAAAGAGAGCAAAGATCGTGTACGCAGTGCGCTACTGAATGCCGGTTTTGATTTTCCTCCCAAGCGCATCACTATCAATCTGGCACCGGCAGATCTGCCCAAGGAAGGCGGGCGTTATGATCTTGCGATCGCCTTGGGTATTCTTGCGGCGTCGGGCCAGATACCGGCTGAACCGTTGGAGCAGCTGGAATGTATTGGTGAGTTGGCGTTGTCGGGTGAGCTGCGCAGTGTTAACGGCGCGCTGACTGCGGCACTGGCCTGTGCACAAACAGGGCGCGCGTTGTTGCTGCCGGAGAGCAATAGCGACGAAGCAGCGCAGTACAGTGGTTGCACGGTGTATCCGGCGCGGCACTTGTTGGACGTGTGTGCGCACCTGCACGGCGAGGAAAAGCTGTCGATACTGCAGAAAAAAAGTCGCGCGGACGAGTGCTCTGTCTCTGCTGCAGACTTGTCTGATGTGCGCGGACAGGCGGCGGCCAAGCGTGCGTTGGAAATTGCAGCAGCAGGCGGCCATAACCTATTGTTTTGTGGGCCGCCTGGCACAGGGAAAACCATGTTGGCGCAGCGATTGCCGGGGTTGTTGCCGCCGCTGCAAGAGGAAGAAATGTTGGAAATGGCTGCCATTTATTCGGTAGCGGGGCGTGGTCATGCTGCTTTAAAAGGTAGGCCGTTCCGTCAGCCGCACCACACGGCTTCGGCAGTCGCGCTGGTGGGCGGTGGCAGTCAGCCTCGTCCGGGGGAAATCTCGCTGGCGCATCACGGTGTTCTATTTCTCGATGAGTTGCCAGAGTTCTCCCGCTCGGTATTAGAGGTGCTGCGCGAGCCGCTGGAAAACGGTGAAATCCAGATAGCACGCGCCAACGCCCAAGTGCAATTTCCCGCACGATTTCAGTTGGTGGCGGCGATGAATCCTTGTCCCTGTGGCCATGCCGGCGATACCCGTGTGGCCTGTCGCTGCAAGCCGGAGCAGATTCGTCGCTACCGCGATCGTTTGTCGGCGCCTTTATTGGATCGTATTGACATGCATGTGTTGGTGCCTGCGCTGCCACAGGGAGAGGTGGTGGCTGTCAGCGGTGCTACTGAAAGCTCACAGCAAGTGCGCGAGCGTGTTTGTGCTGCTCGTGCACGACAGTGGTCGCGCGCCGGTAAAAGCAACGCGGCCTTGGGTACGCGCGAAATCGAACGCTACTGTGCGCTGGACGACAATCAGCGTGAGCTTATGGCCAAGGCGATGGAGAGATTGGGGCTGTCGGCACGCGCTTACCATCGCGTGTTGAAAGTGGCGCTGACTATCGCCGATCTCGCTGCCAGTGAGCGTATTTCCGTTGCGCATCTGCGCGAAGCCTTGGGTTATCGCAATCTCGATCGCGGCACAGCCTGAATAGCATGCTTGTTTGCATAGGGGGGGCTCTGGCATAGTGGTTCAATAAGTAGACGATCAGTTCAAGCCCACGATAAACACATGGTTATCGCCACCGATATCACTCCTGCATTGGCATCTGTACCGATACGCGATGGCAATGACATCGTATTGCGTCGGTTGAAGGTGCTGTTGCTAAAGCCTTATCAGCAGGTAGTGGCCTCCATACAATCGCCGCCACTGGGTTTGCTGTATCTCGTGTCTTCGCTGCGCGAAAAATTTGGTGATGACATCGATATAAAAGTTATAGATATGAAGGTGGAGGAATTGTCTGCCCAGGCGTTGGTTCCTCTGTTGCAGTCATATCAACCGGATGTTATAGGTTTTTCTGCGCTCAATTACGAGGCGCAAGCCAGTTATTCTGTGGCGCGTATTGCCAAGCAGATAAATCCTGCGGTTATTACTGTTATGGGTGGCCCCTTTGCACTGAATAATGCAGCTACTGTATTGGAAGAGCTATCTATTGATTGGGTATTTGAAGGTCCAGCTGATCACACATTTCCTGAGGCGTTGTATCGGCTGGCTTGTGATATTGAGTTGGGTGAGGATATTGCCGGGTTTTCTCGGCGCCTTGCTGATGGCAGCCTGTATTTAAATCAAAAACAAGATTTTATTGCTGATATTGATACATTGCCGATGCCCGCTTGGGATATGGTTGATTTTGATTTGTATGCAAGCAAGCCTAACCATGCTGCCAATTTGCGCGGCAAGCGTTATATGACGCTATTTACTTCGCGTGGTTGTCCTTACTTGTGTAATTACTGCCACGATATTTTCAGTAAAAAATTTTCTTATCACAGCGTTGAGCGTGTCATTGCAGAAATTGATCACCTGTATACCCACTATGGTGTTGATGAGTTTCATATTGAAGATGATATTTTTAATTTGCATAAGCCGCGTGTGCGACAGTTGATGCGG
>CAZZNL010000253.1:0-2876 GCA_964655625.1 uncultured Pseudomonadales bacterium | reverse complement strand
TTTCACAGCAATCGACTTTTCCCTTACGCCACCGAGGCCTCCATGCAACTCCCGATTGATATCAACTCCGTCAAAGGCTTTCTTGATCCCTCAGAGGGCGCAGCACTGTATCAACACTGTTTGGCTACTGCTGCATTGGGTCCCTGTCTGGAAGTGGGCAGTTATTGTGGGAAGTCGACGGTCTACCTCGGCACTGCTGCCAAACAGGCTCAAGGCATTGTCTATGCTGTTGATCATCACCGCGGATCGGAAGAACATCAATTAGGCGAGGAATACCACGACCCTGATTTGTACGACCAACATGCCGGTTTGATGGACAGCTTTCGCGAATTTCGCAAAACCATGCGCCGCGCCCAGCTGGAAGAACATGTCGTACCAATCGTTGCGCCGTCACTGGTTGCTGCGCGCCAGTGGTCGACACCGCTGGGCATGGTCTTCATTGATGGCGGCCATTCGTTGGAGGCCGCACTCAATGACTATCGCAGCTGGGCGGGCCATGTGTGTACCGGCGGCATTCTCGCCATACATGATATTTTTCCCGATCCCACACAGGGCGGCCAAGCGCCATACGACATCTGGAAACTGGCGAAAGCGTCTGGCCTGTTTGAAGAATTGCCGATGGTAAAAACGCTGGGGCTTTTTCGACGCCGCTAATTCATTCCATAAATGGCAACACCGCGCGAATTTGTCGCTCGCCCGCAATCGCCATCAACAAACGATCAAATCCCAAGGCAACGCCTGCACAGGCGGGTAGCCCAGCCGTCATCGCTGCCATAAATTTTTCATCAATCGCTGGCACTGACTGCCCACGCTTTTCTCGCAATTGCTGATTGGCGATGAAACGCTGGCGCAAAGCGGCGGCATCCTGTTCTTCCTGATAACCGTTGGCGATTTCTACTCCATCGATGTAAAGCTCAAACCGCGCCGCTACCGCATTACCATAAGTATCGATAGTGGTTTGCGCCAAAGAAGCTTGCGACGCAGGAAACTCACTGACAAACACCAAACCCTGTAATTGCGGCTCAACCAACTGTGAGAACAATAAATCCAACCAAATATCCCGTTCTTCCGTTACAAAAGCCGGCGCACAGTGCGCGTGCGCTAACTGCGCCAACGCTTCTGTGCTGGCCAGAAAAGGATCAAGCCCAGTGCCATTCAAAAATGCCTGACGATAACTGAGATAACTCACCGGCTTATTTACAAAACTGATCACCAAATCGCGAACTTCCTGCATCAATGTTACCGCTGTCCAGCCCGGTCGATACCACTCCAACATCGTAAATTCAGCGTGGTGACGCGAGCCGGATTCATCCGCGCGAAAAACATGCCCGAGGTAGTAAATAGCTCCGCTCCCTGCAGCCAATAAACGCTTCATGGAAAACTCAGGCGAGGTGATCAAATAACCTGTACGCGCGATGTGTCCTGAAAAATTCACACACAAACTGTCGATTCCCGGCTCTGTCACCGTCGCAGGCGACAACATGGGCACATCCACTTCCAACACCTGTCGCGCCGCAAAAAACGCACGCACAGCCGCCAGTAGTTGCGCGCGCTGTTGCAGCATGCTCATGCTGGCCGTTGGCTGCCAATCAATCACAACATGCTCGCAAAATAAAAAAACCGGCCAAAGCCGGTTTTACTGTTGAACACCACCACAACACCCGATTTTACTCTTTGGCACGGCTGAGGTATTCGCCGGTGCGCGTATCAATTTTGATTAAATCACCGACATTCATGAATAAAGGCACTTTGACTACCGCACCAGTGGCCAACTTGGCAGGCTTGGTACCGCCTGTTGCAGTATCGCCACGCACACCTGGGTCAGTTTCTACCACTTCCATGACCACATGATTCGGCGGTGTCACAGCCAATGGCGCACCGTTGTACAAAGTCACGATACAAGTGTCCTGTTCTTTCAACCACAGCGCAGCATCACCCACCGTGTTTTTGTCGGCTTGATGCTGCTCAAACGATTCCGGATCCATGAAGTGCCAGTATTCGCCATCGTTGTAGAGATACTGCATGTCACTGTCAGACACATCAGCGCCTTCCAAGGTGTCGCCCGACTTGAAGGTTTTTTCCAGCACACGTCCCGTTTTCAAATTCTTCAAACGCACGCGGTTGAATGCTTGCCCTTTACCGGGTTTGACGTGTTCGTTTTCCAGAATATTGCACGGATCGCCATCCAGCATTACTTTGAGTCCGCCCTTGAATTCGCTGGTAGAATAACTCGCCATATTTCCTCGCTGTCGACAAATCGGTCTGAAAAAAAGAGGCGCAATGATACCCGTTTCCGTCGCAGCTTGTCAGGAGCAAGAGCCCCAGCAACCGAGCTGGCAGCACCTATTGCGCACCGCCATCAGCGACCCTGAGCTGCTATGCCAACGGCTGGCACTAACACCTGAAGATGCCGAGTCCATTCATCTCACCTGCCGAGGCTTTCCCCTGCGGGTACCCGAGCCCTATCTGCAGCGCATCGAAGCCGGCAATCCTCAAGACCCACTATTACTGCAGGTACTGCCACAAGCCGCCGAGCTACAAGAACATCCCGGCTATACCAGCGACCCGCTGGCTGAAGCTGGCAGCAATCCCGCACCCGGTTTGATCCACAAATACGGCTCACGTGTCCTGTTGATTAGCACCAACCTGTGTGCCATCCACTGTCGCTATTGCTTCCGTCGAGAGTTTCCCTATGCCGACAACCGCAACAGTCGGTCAGACTGGCTGCAGGCACTGGACTATATCCGCCAACACACCGAGCTGAATGAAGTCATTCTTTCCGGCGGCGATCCGCTGTCTCTACCCGACAGACAGCTGGCGTGGCTGACCGACCAGATCAGCACCATTCCACACATCCAGCGCCTGCGCATACACAC
>CAZZNL010000252.1:0-2888 GCA_964655625.1 uncultured Pseudomonadales bacterium | reverse complement strand
AACTGCTGTTTATGACGGATGCACTGCGCCGCGCTTCCGCCGCGCGCATTACCGCTGTTGTGCCGTATTTTGGTTACGCCAGACAGGATCGCCGTGTGCGCTCTGCTCGCGTGCCCATCAGCGCCAAAGTCTGCGCCGATATGATGACCACCGCCGGTGTTGACCGCGTACTCACCGTCGATTTACACGCCGAACAGATTCAGGGCTTTTTTGATGTCCCTGTAGACAATGTATACGGTTCACCAGTACTGCTGGATGACATCCGCGCTCAAAACCACGACAACCTGTTAGTCGTATCGCCAGACATCGGTGGCGTGGTGCGCGCGCGCGCCGTGGCCAAAGAATTGCAAACCGATCTCGCCATCATCGACAAACGTCGCCCGCAGGCCAATGTCAGCGAAGTGATGAATATCATCGGCGAGGTGGAAGGCCGCACGTGCGTCTTGGTCGATGACATCGTCGACACTGCAGGCACGCTATGCAAAGCTGCCGACGCACTGACAGCGCACGGTGCCAGCAAAGTGATCGCCTACTGTACGCACCCAGTCCTGTCTGGGCGTGCACTGGAAAACATCAACCAATCATCACTGAGTGAACTGGTAGTGACCGACACCATCCCGCTCAGCCCAGCTCTACTAAACTGCAAAAAAATTCGCCAACTGACCATGGCGAACTTGTTGGCCGAGGCCATTCGCCGCGTCAACAACGAAGAATCCGTCAGCGCTATGTTCAGCTAAATAACAGCAGACACAGCGCGATGGCCACGCACTGCATTGGTCGCAAATGCGGTGAATAGTAACGCGGCACTGCCGCACAACGAGGTAACAACCATGTCAAGTTTTACTCTGCAAGCCAATACCAGAGCCGACAAGGGGAAGGGTGCGAGCCGCCGCCTGCGTCGTCTGAACGATCAAGTTCCAGCCATCCTTTACGGCGAAGACAAACCTGCCAGCATGCTCAGCCTGCTGCACAAGGACATCGCCAAGGCATTGGAATCTGAAGCGTTTTACAGCAGCGTGATCACCCTGAGCATCGACGGCCAGGATCACAAAGTATTGCTGCGCGATGTGCAACGCCACCCTGCTGCGCCGCGCATTTTGCACGTGGATTTCCAGCGCGTTTCCAGCACCAAAAAAATCCACATGCGAGTGCCGCTGCACTTCATCAACGAAGATGTTTGCATCGGCGTTAAACAGCAAGGCGGCGTGATCAACCACAATGTGTCTGAACTGGAAGTGAGCTGCCTGGCAGCTGACTTGCCTGAGTTTATTGAAGTGGATTTGAGCGCAGTCGAAGTTGAAAAAGTCGTACACATTTCCGATCTCAAACTGCCGAAAGGCGTAGAGTCTGTTGCCCTGTCACACGGCGCAGATCACGACCTGCCAGTAGTTGCTGTTCACGCTGTCAAAGGCGGCGGCGCGGAATAATCGTGCATCCAAGAAAAAGGCCAGCCTGTGCTGGCCTTTTTTTTAGCTGGCGGAACATCTATGAGCGAGAAAATTTTGTTGGTCGTCGGGCTGGGTAATCCCGGTCGCGAATACGCACACACCCGACACAATGCCGGTGCCGATTTTGTGGCATTGGTCGGCGATGAATACCGCGCCAACTGGCAGGAAGAAAAAAAGTTTGCCGGACAAACCGCGCAAGTGTTGATCGGCACGCATACTGTGCGTCTATTGCTACCCAACACCTACATGAATCGCAGCGGGCAATCTGTCGGCGCGATCGCCAATTTTTACAAAATTGCACCTGAAAACATGTTGATCGCCCACGACGAACTCGATCTTGCACCCGGCACAGCACGCCTGAAAATGGGCGGCGGTCACGGCGGCCACAACGGCTTGCGCGATATCATCAGCGCACTGGCCAACCAAAATAATTTTGCGCGTCTGCGCATCGGCATCGGCCACCCCGGCAATGCCAAAATGGTAGCGGATTACGTATTAAAGCGCGCACCCGTCACCGAATTTGAGCACTGCACCGACAGCATGGCACGCGCGCTGCGCGTACTGCCCGATGTAATTGCTGGCAATCTCGACAAAGCCATGCACACGCTGCACAGTGCCAGTTAGTTTTTATTTCACGACACAGATATTTCACAACACAGATATTTCACAACATAGATATTTCACGATATAGAGGTTTTTTATCATGGGTTTTAATTGCGGCATTGTCGGCTTGCCCAACGTCGGCAAATCCACCCTGTTTAATGCGCTCACCAAAGCGGGCATTGAGGCGCAGAACTTTCCTTTCTGCACGATCGAACCCAACACCGGCATTGTGCCTGTGCCTGATGCGCGTCTCGATGCACTGGCCGCCATTGTCAAACCCGAGCGCATACTGCCCACCACCATGGAGTTTGTGGATATCGCCGGATTAGTGGCAGGCGCATCGAAAGGCGAAGGTTTGGGCAATAAATTTCTGGCCAACATTCGCGAAACCGATGCCATCGCTCACGTTGTGCGCTGTTTTGAAGATGACAATGTGATTCACGTCGCCAATCGCATCAACCCCATCGACGATATCGAAATTATCAATATGGAACTGGCGCTCGCCGATCTCGACACCGTTGAAAAAACTTTATTGCGCTGTCAGAAACAAGCCAAAAGCGGCGACAAAGACGCACAGCAATTAAAAGCGGTGTTGGATAAAATTCAGCCGGTATTATCTGAAGGCAAACGCGCCAGCATCGTCAAACTCGACAGCGATGAATTGACATTGCTCAAGCCGCTGTGCTTGATCACCGCCAAGCCCGCGATGTTCGTTGCCAACGTCAAGGAAAGCGGTTTTGAGAATAATCCGCATCTCAATGCCGTGCGCAACTATGCCGCGGGCGAAAAGTCGCCGGTGGTAGCGCTGTGTGCCGCCATCGAAGCCGAAATCGCCGA
>CAZZNL010000251.1:0-2897 GCA_964655625.1 uncultured Pseudomonadales bacterium | reverse complement strand
CTGTACCACCTGTGCATCATCTGCACCTAGCACCGCACGCGTTTCCCGCAGTTGCTGTGCCGCTCTTGTATCGCGCTCCACAAAAACGCATGAAGCAGCACCGCGTGACAACGCTTCAAAACCTAACGCGCCACTGCCCGCAAACAAATCGAGACAACACGCGCTCGGCAACACCGGTTGCAGCCAATTGAACAAGGTTTCGCGAATGCGATCGCCGGTTGGGCGCAGCGCATCGCCGTCAGGAAATGCAATTTTCCGTCCGCGCCAACGACCGCCGATGATGCGCACACGGTTGTCGCTGCGAGCCGACACTTTGGCAGAAGAACGCGGCGCTCTACGCAAGAACAGCACTCCACAATGGCTGGGAGTGATAGGATAACACCCTGTTAGACAATTCCCCTCGCACTCACTCACGACAGACGCACATGGCAATTTTCGGCTTCGGCAAAGACAAGAAAACCACCGCACCCGAAACAACACCGGAAAGCGCGCCCGCAACAGCAGAACCTGCCAGCACCGACGGTCTGTTCAGCCGCATCAAGCGCGGTTTGGCGCGCACGGGCAGCGCCATTGGTGAAGGTATCGGCACGATTCTGCTGGGCAAACGCCAGATTGATGACGAATTACTGGAAGAACTGGAAGTGCGGTTGCTGTCTGCCGATGTCGGTATCGATGCCACCACCGTTATCCTGGATGACTTGACGGCGCGCGTGGCGCGCAAAGAACTCACTGATGGCGATGCGCTCTATCAGGCACTGCAAGACAATTTACACACCATGTTGCAAACCAGCGAAGCACCACTGGTGATCGACACACATCAAAAACCGTTTGTCATTTTGGTTGTCGGTGTCAACGGCGCCGGCAAAACCACCACCATCGGCAAACTGGCCATGCGTTTGCAGCGCGAAGGGCGCAGCGTGATGCTCGCTGCCGGCGACACCTTTCGCGCAGCGGCGGTTGAACAACTGCAAGTGTGGGGCGAACGCAACCGCGTGCCAGTAGTCGCACAGCACACCGGCGCAGACAGCGCCTCTGTGATTTTTGATGCCGTGCAAGCGGCGCAATCGCGCAATATCGATGTCGTAATCGCCGACACCGCCGGACGCCTGCATAACAAAAGCAACTTGATGGAAGAGTTGAAAAAAGTAAAACGGGTGATGGGAAAATTAGATCCACAAGCACCCCACGAAATACTATTGGTGCTGGATGCCGGCACTGGCCAAAACGCCATCAATCAAGCGCGACAATTTCATGAGGCGGTCGGCGTGACCGGCATCGCATTGACCAAGCTGGATGGTACCGCCAAAGGCGGGGTAATTTTTGCCATGAGTCAGGCTCTGCGTTTGCCGATACGTTTTATTGGTGTTGGTGAAAAAATTGACGACTTGCAAGTATTTAATGCGCGCCATTTCATTCAAGCACTGTTCAACCAACAACGCTAATACGAAGCAATGATCGACTTCCAACAAGTAGCCAAACACTACCCCAATGGATTCGAAGCGCTGAACCATATCAGTTTTTCACTCGCTGCCGGCGAAATGGCTTTTCTCACTGGCCATTCCGGCGCCGGTAAAAGCACGCTACTCAAATTACTTATGCTGATGGAGCGGCCGACGCAGGGAAAAATTGTGGTTGGCGGTCAGGAACTCAACAAACTCGGTGTAGCGCGCATTCCTTACTATCGTCGCCATATTGGTATCGTGCTGCAAGATCACCAACTGCTACCCGATCACTCCGTCTTCGACAATGTTGCCCTGCCTCTGCGCATTGCCGGCTTTTCGCCGCGCGATACCGGTCGCCGGGTGCGCGCAGCACTGGACAAAGTCGGCTTATTGGATCGCGAAAACTATTTCCCGATTGCGCTCTCTGGCGGCGAACAACAACGCGTCGGCATCGCACGCGCTGTCGTCAACAAGCCACCTATTCTGCTGGCCGACGAACCCACAGGAAACCTCGACCGCGAACTGTCGACAGAAATCATGCGTCTGTTTGAAGATTTCAGTCGTGTGGGTGTCACCGTTTTGATTGCCACCCACGATCTGGATTTGGTCACGCGTTTTGGTTATCGCGAACTGGTGTTGCGGCGCGGGCGCCTGATTCGCGGCGCAGATACCAAGGTGCAACAACCATGAAAAAACAGACCGACAACAAAAACAGCAGCGCAACAAAACCCGCTCGAGGTGCCAGCGCTGTTGCAATGGACTGGCGTGCACTACTGCGAGCATGGCGACAACACCACCGTGATTCCGCCTACGACAGCCTGCAGCGCCAGCGCCGTGCGCCGCTGCAATACTTGCTCACCTCCGCCGTCATTGGCATCGCGCTCGCGCTGCCCGCGATGTTTATTCTCATCATTAGCAATGTTCAGCATTTGGGCGAAGAATGGAACGGTACGCCGCGCCTGTCTGTGTTTTTGCAGCACGACACGGAGATGCAAGACGCGACACATTTGCAAAAACAATTACAACAACAAGACGCGGTAGCAACCGTGGTTTTGATTACGCCGGAACAGGGCCTGGCAAGTTTTGAAAGCAGCACGCACCTGAGCAATACGCTCGCGCTACTGGATGAAAACCCGCTACCGATTCTGCTCACTGTTACTTTAAAA
Organism: uncultured Pseudomonadales bacterium; assembly: GCA_964655625.1. Classification (GTDB taxonomy): domain Bacteria; phylum Pseudomonadota; class Gammaproteobacteria; order Pseudomonadales; family UBA7239; genus UBA7239. The sequence continues at coordinate 289 of CAZZNL010000251.1, read as the reverse complement.
CCTGATGCCACACCAGAAACCGTGCAGGCACTGCAACAGCAATGGCAGGCACTGCCACATATCGACAGTGTACAAGCTGACTATACCTGGCTAAAAAAATTGTTTCATTTGATACAACTCGGTCAACGCATGACGGTCGGGCTGGCCGTGTTACTGGGCGTAGGCGCGTTACTGACTGTGGGCAATACCATCCGTTTGGCGATTGAAAATCGGCGCGCGGAAATTATTGTCGCCAAATTAGTGGGCGCCACCGATGCTTTTGTGCGCCGCCCTTTTCTCTACAGTGGGC
>CAZZNL010000250.1:0-2901 GCA_964655625.1 uncultured Pseudomonadales bacterium | reverse complement strand
GAAGTGCGTCCAGTCGCCAGAGAGACTGAAATAGTTTTGGTAATCCGAATCGCTCAGGCGGTGGTCCTGCGCAGTGAACGTCGCGCGAAATTGATCCCTGCCCACCAGTTTCACAATGCTGGCACTGCCGTTGTAGATGTTGTTGTCATACCGGCTGCTGCTGAAATTGTTGCGAGCGCTGTAGCGGCCGCGCAGTTCGAGGCTGGTGTCAATGCTGAGCGGTTTGTAATAGTCCAGTCCCCCCTGCACATAAACGAACATATCGGAGCTGCGTCGCCCTTTTGCACCCAAAATGACATAGGGGTCAGAGGTGACGTCCAGCGGGTCAAAAGCTGGATTGGCAATGGTATTGGCGCTATTGGCGGAGTTGACGTTGCTGTCATGACCTACACCGGCTTCCACAAAACCATTAAACGTGCCGATCCGCCCCTGGCCCATCTGCGCCATGTAGTGATTGACTTCGCGCAGGATGTAAGCCGGTGGATCGCTGACTTTGACGGCATTGAATTGGCGCAAGGCGCTGTGTTCGTCACCCAGTTTGTAATAAGACTTGGCGAGTGCGAGGCGTGCGCGCGCGTTGGACGGCTCGGCGAGCACCACGCGCTCTAGCGCAAATTGCGCTTCGTTGTACTTGCCCTGATCGTAGGCCAACAGGCCGTACAGGTAGTCAAATTCAGGGTTGGCTTCCCATTGCGGGCGCATTTTTTGTGCGCGCGTCCAGGCGGCTGCCGTTTGTTTGAAAGCCATTTCCTGGCGCAGCGATGACAGCTCGCCGTCATCTGCAGCCCAAGAGCCGGTGCTCGCCGTGGTGACGGCTAGTGCGAATACCAAAGGTTTGAGGTAGTTATCTAGATATTTTTCCATGTACCTATCCATGCGATATGGCCTCTCGTTGTTGTCAGTCTCTTTACTATCGTCCTGAGTGGCACGCGGGTTGAGCATCAATGCTGCGCGTTGCCTGCATCTAAAAACGCCGGTTTTTCCCCTCCGCCATGAACTAACAAACTGCTGCCGCTGACATAGGCGGCCATGGGCGAAGCCAAAAACAAGCAGGCATTACCTATATCTTCCGGCGTAGCCAATCGGTTCAGGGGGACGGTAGCCTCAACGGCAGCGATTCCCTGTGCATCACCATAGTGTAAGTGTGCCTGTTCTGTGCGAATCATGCCACAAGTGACACCCACCACGCGCACCTTGGGGGCCCATTCCACGGCCAGTGATTTAGTCAGATTGAGCAAGCCGGCTTTGGCGGCGCCGTAGGCGGCAGTGCCAGGTGAGGGACGCTCGCCTGACACGCTGGCGATGTTGATGATTACGCCGCCATCAGTCTGCTGTTGCATCACGCGATTGGCCGCTTGTGCAAAGTTCAGCGGCGCCAACAAATTCAGCGCGATGATTTTTTCTGAGAAACGCGGGCTGGCGGTGGCGGCGTCGGTGTGTGGTGCGCCGCCGGCGTTATTGATGAGTACATCCAATCGGCCAAAGGTGGTCTGGGCGTAATCCACCACTTTGTTAATCTGTTCGACATCGCGTACATCAGCGGCAAAAAAGTGAGCGCGATTGCCATTCACTTCTGGCAGTGATTCCAATTCGCTGCGACTGCAAATCAGCACCGTGGCGCCTTGTGCCAGAAAGCAGTGCGTAATGCCGAGACCGACGCCTTTACCGCCGCCTGTGATGATGACAACTTTTCCAGTGAAGTCGTTCATGGTGTGCAGATCCTCTTTGTGTCGTTCGTGCAACAGTGTTTGCGTTAACCGCTTGATAAGCGCGTTGATTTACTCGCCAGTAAAAACGGGTGCACGCTTGTTGAGAAAAGCGTGTATGCCTTCTTGACCGTCGCGCTGGGATGCCAGTTTGGCAATGGATTTTCCTTCCAGCGCCATTTGTTGTTCGGGATTGTTTTCATAAGTGCTGAGTAGCAATTGTTTAACAGCGCCAATGGCTTGTGTTGCGTTCTTGGCAAGATGTTGCGCCAAGGCTTGTGCTTCGGGCATGAGTTGATCGCTGCTACAAGTGCGCGTGATCAATCCCCATTCCAAGGCTTCCGCTGCAGATAATTTTCTGTTGCTGATCATCAGCTCCTGGGTGCGGCGCAAACCGATAATGCGCGGTAAAAAATAGCTGGCGCCGCCGTCTGGGCTCAATCCTGCCGTGGTGTAGGCCATGGCAAACTTTGCATTGTCTGCGGCGATCACAAAATCGCCCGCCATGGCCAAACTGAAACCTGCGCCCACCGCAGCGCCGTTGACGGCTGTGATAACGGGCGCGCGCATACGCATAAAAATACTGATAGCTGCGTGCAAATAATCGGTGAGCTCCTGTAGAGCTGCGCTGATGGCGTCGCCAAAACTGGCAAAGGCTTTCAAATCACCACCGGCGGAAAAAAATGCGCCTGCTCCTGTGATGATGACTGCGCGTACGCCGGTGTCTTGCTCACAAATTTTTGCGACATCCAGCAGTTCTCGTCCCATGTCCATATTCATACTGTTGGCGGATTCCACGCGGTTGAGCGTGATGGTGGCGATACCTGCATCAAGCGTGAACAATAGAGTGGAGTAGTTTTTCATGGCGTAAATCCGAGTAAGCAGTTATCGCGTTTTGGGCGCGAGAAGTGTGAAAAGAAAGAGTGAGCCGGCCACCAGCACTATGGATGGCCCGATGGGGCTGTTAGCAAACCATGACAGCATGGCGCCGCCGATCACTGCAATAATTCCGGCAAAGCTGGCGCCGATGGCCATCTGCTCGGGTGATTGCGCAAAGCGCCGCGCGGTGGCAGCGGGAATCACCAGCAGCGCTGTCATCAACAACACGCCGACTACTTTCATGGCGACAGCAACCACCAAGGCCATCATCAGCATGAGTATGGTGCGCATGCGCGCGATGTTGATGCCTTCAGCC
>CAZZNL010000249.1:0-2905 GCA_964655625.1 uncultured Pseudomonadales bacterium | reverse complement strand
CATCAATGGCCTCTCGAGCACGGAAAATCCGCGAGCGCACCGTGCCGATCGGACACCCCATCACCTCGGCAATCTCCTCATAAGCCAAGCCATCAAACTCACGCAACATCAGCGCTCTGCGCAGCTCATCCGGCAGCGCCGCCAGTGTCTCTTCTACAACACGATACACATCTTGCGTTGCCAGCAGACTTTCTGGGTTTTCCTCCACCCGCAGACCATCACTGAAAGCAAAATCCTCGACTTCATCGATATCGATATCCGCAGCAGGGCGTCGCTTGCGCGCGTCCAACGCATTTTTTGCCGTGTTTACCGCGATTCGGTACAACCATGTATAGAAGGCACTATCACCACGAAAATTACTGATGGCTCGATAGGCCTTGATAAAGGCTTCCTGGGCGACATCTTCTGCTTCTGCCTGATCCTTGACGAAGCGTCGCACTAGCGCCAGCACTTTATGCTGATATTTGAGCACCAATAAATCAAAGCTTCGTTTGTCACCTTTTTGCACCCGGGCAACGAGCTGTTCATCGGTATCGCGAGCTGACTCGCCCAGCATGACTTATTTGACCACTCGCAACGAAGGCCGCGATGTAGCGGGCTTTGCAGACGATGCACTGCCGTCATTGTCACTGGGAGCAGGATCATCCGGCGGCAGCTCAGGGGGAAACATCATGCCCTGACCATTTTCCCTCGCGTAAATACCTAGCACCGCTGCGATAGGAGACGAGATACTCATAGGCACACCGCCAAAGCGCGCACTAAATGTTACGGTATCAAAGCCAATCGCCAGACCCACAACGGCCGAAGGCGCGATATTCAATACGATCTGCCCATCCTTAATGTGCTGACTGGGCACGTGCACACCGGGAAACAATGCATCGACCACGATATGCGGCGTGCAGTGGCTATCCACGATCCATTCGTGTAGCGCTCGCAATAAATACGGCTTGCTCGACAGCATGGCTACTGTTATTTCTGTTCTACCCGATCAGGGCGCATTTCTTTTTCCTGCTCTGAAAGACTGGCGCGGAACGCGCGGCGGTTAAACATTCTGTCCATGTAATCGTGCAGCGGCTTTGTTTGTTTATTGTTGGGCAGATCAATACCCAAAGCAGGCAAGCGCCACAAAATAGGCACCAGACAACAATCCACCAGCGTCAGCTCATCATTCATGAAATACGGCTTTTCATTGAACACCGGAGCAATAGTAATCAACGTTTCCTTCAATTCTTTAGCTGCTTTATTCGCCGCTGCTTTTTCACCGCTTTCAATGGTTGCAATCAAGTGATTCCAATCCCTTTCCATTCGGCGATGCATGAGACGGGTATGTGCGCGCGTGACGGGATACACCGGCAACAGAGGCGGATGCGGGAAACGCTCATCGAGATATTCCATCATCACCCACGGATCATACAGCGCCAACTCTCGATCAATCAGCGTAGGCAAAGTGTTGTAGGGATTATTGGCTGATACTTCTTCAGGGATTTCTGAAGGATGTGTATCAATAATATCTACCGTAATGTCCTTTTCAGCCAAAACAATTCTTACGCAATGGCTTTGGTGATTTGCACCATTAGAAAACAGAGCCATGGTTGAACGACGGGTAATGACCGACATAGGGAATTCTCCTAAACAAAGAAACAGGGCGACTTACGCCGCCCTGTGGATTACTACCAAACAAACACAGAAATGCAAACTTGCATCACAACCGATTAATGCACATCCTTCCAGTATTCTCGGTTCAGCAACCAAGCAACCACAAAGAACAGCGCGATGAAAAATAACACATACACACCCATACGTTGCCGCTTCAGCGCAGAAGGCTCTCCTGAATACGCAAGAAAGCTAACCAAATCACCGACAGCTTGGTCGAACTCTGCACCTTTTAACTGACCAGCTTTTTCCACCACTAGACGCCCACAAGGATTCAACGCTTCGCCAGTTTGAGGATCTACCAAAATTTCGGCGCGCGTCAGTGGATCACGCTTAATTCCACCATTTTCAGCATGCACAGGACCGGGAGCACACTTCGCCATACCCTGCAATTCCAACATCGCGTGAGGCATCCCTACATCCTTGAACACACGATTATTGACACCGTAAGGACGTTTGTCGTCTTGGTAAAAATTGCGCAAATAGGTATACAGCCACTCAACACCGCGAGCACGAGCAACCAGTGTCAAATCAGGAGGTGCCGCACCAAACCATTTTTTCTGCTCTTTCGCAGGCGCAGCAATTGTCATCAAATCCCCGATATTACCGCCTGAAAAATTCAAATTTTGCTGAGCCACGTCGTGAGGAATATTTAAATCATCAGCAAGACGCTCATACCGCATATAGGATAGTGCGTGGCAACCCATGCAGTAATTGACGAAATATTTAGCACCGCGCTGCAGCGCAGCCTTGTCGTGCAGTGATGGCTCAAACTTATCGCAATCAATACTGCCGCATGCTTTCTCGCCTTCACTGGCAGATACCGCAAGAGGCAACAACCCGAGAACCAACAACAGGAATATTTTTTTCATCGCCTCACTCCTTATCTCATCGTAACGCGGTCAGGCTCAGGCTTAGTCTTCTCTATTGATGTATAAACAGGCATCAATACAAAGAAAGCAAAATAAACCACTGTTAAGTACTGCGAAACATCGTTATTTTCCAGCCATGAAATCTTGTGGTGGAGCAAGTTACCCATGAAATAGCCACCGGCAGGAATAGCACCTAAATAGCCCAACACCACAAAAGAAATAGCGAAGGAATACAAGGCAACTGCCGTTAATCTGCCCTTATAACGCCATGATTTAACCTTACTGCGATCCAGCCAAGGCAACACAAACATAATGGCGATAGCAGCCGCCATAATCACAAAGCCCCAAAACTTGGAAGACAAACCGAACCACTCCAATGT
>CAZZNL010000248.1:0-2919 GCA_964655625.1 uncultured Pseudomonadales bacterium | reverse complement strand
ATGTGATTGAGTTATCTGTGCCGCCTTTGCGCGAGCGAGAGAATGACATTTTGCTGTTGGCACGACTCTTTCTGGAGCAGTTTGCTCGCGAAATGCAGTTGCCGGCGGCGAAATTGGCGGATGATGCCGTGAGTGCCCTGCGTCGCTACGAGTTTCCCGGCAATGTCCGCGAACTGGAAAACATCCTTGAGCGGGCGTATACCTTGTGCGATGACGATGTGATTCACGCTGATGATTTGCGTCTGGGGGTGGAAAAAGACCAGACCTCGCTCTTGGTGGATGCGGGCGATGTGGATGTGCCAGATGGGGTCGCTGAGCTGGACACGTATTTGGAATCCATTGAGCGCGGCATTATTACTCGCGCACTGGAAGCTAATCGCTGGAACAAAACAGCGACAGCGCAAAAGTTAGGTATTTCTTTTCGCCAATTGCGCTATCGACTGAAAAAACTGGGCATGGACGACTGAGTGAGGTCACACCAGAAAAGGGAAAACCGCCTTGCGTTCAGCGGGATAGCTAGCAAAGCGTTCGCGATACCAGCGATGTGAAGACAGGGCCTTAGGCACCAGGTTTGCAGCGGTAAAACACACAAAGGCCAGTGCTGGCAGTGACCAACCGGCGATAGCAAAACCCAGCCATTGCAATATTTCGCCGAGATAGTTGGGGCAAGACACCCAGCGAAAAGCGCCACCGTAAGGAATTTTGTAGCCGGTTTCACCGGGTTGGCGCAGATTGCGCAAAATTGCGTCGGACTGTTTGGCTAAGGCAAAACCAGCAACAAATAACAGCAAACCGGCAATGAAACGAATATCTGTCAGCCATGCGGTGCTGTGTAGATGCGTAGCGAGTGATGATAGGAACCAGCCATTCAGTGCGCCATTGACGGCATTGAATGTCATGCCAAACAGCAGAAGAATCACGCGGTAGCGCGCTTCCGGTTTGACGCGTAATGTCAGTGGATAAATAAATGTGCGATGAAAATAATGAATCTGGAACAGCGCGAAGAGAACGAGTGGCGCTGCGGAAGTGGCGTGTTCACCGCGACAGTAAAAGTACAGCATGCCGGCAAAAGCGGGCAGTTCCAGCACAAACCAGCCAACGCGCATATTGATGCCGGGGCCCCAGCCATCGCGCTCTTGTTTGCCGTAGGGCGCAGAGATAAACATCAGCACCAGAAAAGTAATGGCTGAGGCAAAGAAAATGCTGCTCAAGAGCAAGTTATAGAGTGTGATATCCATGGTGCTGCCTGTCCTGTGTCAGAATGATAGGGGTCATCATAGCGCAAGGTGTTTTCTCATGTTCATGCTGCACGAACAATTACAAAAAGACTGCACTGTGGTTGGTGAGTTGCCCTTGAGTCTTTTGTTGCTGCTCAATGATGCGCATTATCCTTGGTTTGTCTTGGTACCGCGCCGTGAAAATCAGTGCGAGTGGTACGCCTTATCCGAGCAGGATCAACAGCAGCTCATGCGTGAAACCAACGCCTTGGCGAAATATTTACAGCAAAAAACTGGCGCTAAGAAAATGAATATCGGTGCTTTGGGCAATATGGTGCCGCAGTTGCATGTGCATGTTATTGCGCGATTTGAAAATGATGCCGCTTGGCCTGCGCCGGTGTGGGGCAAGGTGCCTGCCAAGCCGTATACAGATGAAGAATTGGCGCAAAGACTGGCGCTGGGTGCAGCCTTTATTGCTCAAATGCAGGCGGAGCAGTAGCGGTCAATTTTTGTACCACCAGGCTGCCCACCATATCGCCTTCCACATTGACGGTAGTGCGAACCGTATCTAGCACGCGATCAATCGGTAGCAAGATGGCGACGGCTTCGGCGGGCAGGCCGACCGCTTGCAGTACCATCACCATGGTCACCATGCCGGCACTGGGGATGCCCGGTGCACCCACGGCGGCCAACATGGCCGTGAAGCAGACGATGATTTGTTGCCCCAGTGACAACTCCATTCCGCACAATTGTGCGACAAACAGTGCAGCGGCGGCTTCATAGAGGGCCGTGCCGTCCATATTGATCTGCGCACCCAGCGGTGCGACAAAATTGGCGATATCGCGCGGCACATGCAGTTGGCGCTCCAGGCAATTGAGTGTGATGGGCAGGGTGGCAGCACTGGAGCTGGTGGCAAAGGCGGTGAGCAGTGCGGGACGTGCCCCGCGCCAGAACCGCAGCGGCGAGACACGCGCCAGCAGCCACAGCAACAAGGGCAGGATCACCGCACCGTGCAGCAGTGTGGTGCCGATGATAATGAGCATAAATTTGCCCAAGCTGGCGAAGAGGCTGATGTCTTGCGTGGCGACTAATTTGGCCAGCAGGGCGCAGATACCAAACGGCGCGATCTGCATGATCCATTCCACCAGCTGCATCATCAGGTTGAATAACTCGGTCAACAGCTTGAGTAAGTGCTGGTAGCGTTCGGCGCGCGTCACCAAAGCGATGCCGGTTAATAGCGCAAAGACCAAGACGGCCATGATGTTACCCTGCGCCATGGAGGCAATAGGGTTTTGAAACAGGCCACTCATGAACTTGTCGAGGAAAGTGCTCAGCGACAGCGCTGCCGTTGAGGGTTGTGCAGCCAGCGCGACGCTGAACATGTCCAAATGCAGTCCTGCTCCCGGAGTGAGCCATTGCATACTGGTAATGCCAAGAACAGCGGCGATAGCCATGGTGCCGATAAAGAACAACATGGTGGTCACCCACACGCGGTGCATCTGTTGGTGGGCTTGCAGTTGCGCCACGCCGACGGCGATAGAGGTGAATACCAGCGGCACCATGACCATTTTTAACAGGCCGATGAAGATAGTGCTGGCAAAACCCAAGATGATCAGCCCGTAGTGACTGATCGCCGAACCGCTGCCCAGTTGGGCAAACAGTAGGCCGAGCAGGATGCCAAGAGCGGCTCCCAGCAGAATGC
>CAZZNL010000247.1:0-2952 GCA_964655625.1 uncultured Pseudomonadales bacterium | reverse complement strand
GTGATAAAGCAGTCCTGTCATCATGATCAGTAATATGCTGCCTGAAAAAATGGATGGCCAGGGCGCATCGGTATCCATGAATGTGAGTGATCCCACAAATCCGGCTACTCCGCCGATAATGATAAGTGGTTTTTGTAGAGAATATTCCAGATAATCCTTGGTGGTGTGTAGTTCAAATGGCTCTATATTTTTGTGTATCGATAGGTAGATGATAAAAAACAGGCAGGAAAAAATTGTAAATATTGTTTTTCTTTTTTTTGATAGGGTTTTGTCAGACCATATCAGTGCGTTGGATATTGGTGTCATAAATATTCCGCTAGAAAGCGTGTAAAGCAGGAATGTATGGGTAAAAATTCCTGCGGCAATTTTTTGTTTTTTTATGAAGTAAACAAGAAGAACAGGAAGGAATACAGCGGCAAAGGCTATGGTTGTGTATGCTGTGATCATGTAATGCAGCCAGATGGATGGGCAAAGTACAAACAATAAACAGATCAAGGTATCGAATTTATGTGTATGATGTTTTCTTGCAGACATGGCGTTTATTGCAAAAGCCATCAGTGGTAGCTGTATTGAGCCTATGCATGCCAAGTAGAAAAAATCTATTCGGCCAAAAAGAGTAAAAAATAATAGTGAAATAAGCTTGCTTGTTACTTGGATGTGCTCGACATATTCCCAGAAGAGTGACAAAAGCTTTCCTGCGATGCTCGGTTGTTCATGGTAGAGAATGAGGAAGAGTAATGTGTCGAAAAAATCGTCAGAATGTGGTGCATTGAGCATTAGTCTGAAAATCAGATAGGCATAAAAAATGAGTACCACGCTGCATGCGACCCATACAGCGTATGATCGGCATTGTGGTGCTCTCATCTTTCAGTCCAGCAAACTCAAATCTCTCACCGCGCCGACATCGGCGCTCATGGCCAATTTGGCGTAGGCTTTCAGGGCAGCGGACACTTTGCGCGGCCGTGGCTGTGCCGGTTTCCAGGCATTTTTGCCTTTGGCTTCCATGGTGACGCGGCGGTGTGCCAGTTCTTCCATGCTGAGCAGGACATCAATGCTGCGATTGGGGATGTCGATGCGGATGCGGTCGCCGTTTTCAATGAGGCCGATCGCGCCGCCGGCGGCGGCTTCAGGGGAAACGTGACCGATAGACAGGCCGGAGGTGCCGCCGGAAAAGCGGCCATCAGTCAGTAGGGCGCACGCTTTGCCTAAACCTTTGGATTTGATGTAGCTGGTTGGGTAGAGCATTTCTTGCATGCCGGGGCCGCCGCGCGGCCCTTCATAGCGCACGATAACCACATCACCTGCTTTGACTTTGTCTTCGAGGATGGCGTGCACAGCTTCGTCTTGGCTTTCGCAGACAAAGGCCGTGCCTTCAAACAAAAAGTTGCTTTCATCGACGCCAGAGGTTTTTACCACGCAGCCTTTTTCGGCGATGTTGCCGTAGAGCACGGCGAGGCCGCCTTCTGTGCTGTAAGCGTGGGCCAGTGCGCGCGTGCAGCCCTGTTCGCGGTCAGTATCTAACGTCGGCCAGCGCGTACTCTGGCTAAATGCCACTTGGGTGGGAATGCCAGCGGGGCCTGCACGGTAGAACTCTTTAACAGCGGCATCGTCGGTCTGCATGATGTCCCACTGCGCCAGCGCCTCTTTCATCGTCTTGCTGTGCACGGTGCTGACATCATTGTGCAAAAGCGCCGCGCGATCCAGTTCACCGAGTATGCCCATGATGCCGCCAGCGCGATGCACATCTTCCATGTGGTATTTCGGCGTGTTCGGAGCCACTTTGCACAACTGCGGCACTTTACGCGACAGGCGATCGATATCATTCATGGTGAATGCCAGCTCCGCTTCTTGCGCCGCTGCGAGCAAGTGCAGAATGGTGTTGGTAGAGCCGCCCATGGCGATGTCCAGCGTCATGGCATTTTCAAAGGCTTTGAAGGAGGCGATGCTGCGCGGCAAAACACTGGCGTCATCCTGCTCGTAGTAACGGCGAGTGATGTCGACAACCAAACGTCCTGCGCGCAAAAACAATTCTTTGCGATCTGCGTGGGTGGCGAGCAGCGAACCGTTGCCTGGCAGTGATAAGCCCAGTGCTTCGGTGAGACAGTTCATCGAGTTGGCAGTAAACATGCCGGAACAAGAGCCGCAAGTCGGGCAGGCAGAGCGTTCATATTCAGTGACTTGTTCGTCGGAAGCTTTGTCATCGACGGCGATAACCATGGCGTCGACCAAATCCAGTTTGTGTTCCGATAATTTGGTTTTGCCTGCTTCCATCGGGCCGCCGGAGACAAACACACAGGGAATGTTCAGGCGCAGTGCTGCCATCAACATACCAGGCGTGATTTTGTCGCAGTTAGAAATGCACACCATGGCATCCGCGCAATGTGCATTGACCATGTATTCCACCGAGTCGGCAATGATGTCGCGTGAAGGCAGGGAGTACAGCATACCGTCGTGACCCATGGCGATACCGTCATCAACAGCAATAGTGTTGAATTCTTTAGCCACGCCGCCGTGTTTTTCAATTTCTTGTGCAACCAGTTGCCCTAAATCTTTCAGGTGAACATGTCCTGGTACAAACTGCGTGAACGAGTTGACCACCGCGATGATGGGTTTTTGAAAATCAGCATCTTTCATACCTGTGGCGCGCCACAATGCGCGCGCACCGGCCATATTGCGGCCTGCTGTAGAGGTTTTTGAGCGGTAGACTGGCATGATTCAGATACTCTTGATGAAAATTTTCGAGTTGCGTTGATAGTTGTACAGCTGCTGTTTTTTGGTGGGTAGTTGGTCAATTTTTGCGGCGACAAAGCCTTTTTCTACAAACCAGTGCGCTGTTTGCGTGGTGAGAATAAACAGTTTTTTGATGTTTTTTTTGCGTGCTATTTTTTCGACATGACCCAATAGTAGCGCTGCACGACCGCCACTGCGGTATTGGGGATGTGTGGCTACACA
>CAZZNL010000246.1:0-3011 GCA_964655625.1 uncultured Pseudomonadales bacterium | reverse complement strand
AACCTCTTCAGTCGTTACATGACATCACTGTATGACATCGCCATTACTACATCGACACCCAACCACATCGACACCCACGGTGACTCAATCCGTGCGGCCTTTGAAGCCCTGTGCCAGCAAATACACTTCCCGCGACCGCGAGCGAGAAGCCTGCGGTTTGCGGGTACTTACTTTACTGAAGCTGCGTTTCAATTGCTTCAGCAGCTCATCAAAACCTTCTCCGTGAAACACCTTGGTCAGAAAGGCTCCCCCCGGCAGCAGTACCCGTGCCGCCAAATCCGCCGCCAATTCCACCAGGTACATGGCACGCGGCTGATCCACGCCCGCCATACCGCTCATGTTGGGGGCCATATCGGAAATCACAAGGTCAGCTTTGCGTTCACCCAGAGCGTCCATGATCTGCGCAAATACTGCTTCTTCCGTGAAGTCGCCGTGCACGAAGGTCACACCCGCCAGCGAATCCATCAGCAGGATATCACTGGCAATGACGCGCCCGTGATGCCCCACCAAGTTTGCCACCACTTGCGACCAACCACCTGGCGCAGCGCCCAGATCCACCACGGTCATACCGGGACGAATCAGCCGGTCTTTTTGCTGAATCTCCAGCAATTTGAAGCTGGCGCGGGAGCGGTAACCCAGTTTTTGCGCTTCTTTGACGTAGGGATCATCGAAATGCTCTTTCAGCCAACGCCCACTGCTGCGCGAACGGCCTGTTTTTTTACTTGCGGGTTTGCCCGTGGAAGGATCGGGTGTCATGCCATAATTCCTGTGCTGGCCTTCATCATACCAGCTGGCTCCAGCAAAACCGCTACAATGCGCGCTTTCCCATCACCCTCGGATTCTGCCATGCCTCTCGACACCAAAACCCGCCAACACCTGAAAGCGCTGGGGCATGCACTGAACCCTGTAGTGATCGTGGCCGGCAAAGGCCTGGCTGATTCCGTATTGGATGAAATCTCGCGCGCGCTGCATGACCATGAACTGATCAAGGTGAAATTTGCCGTAGGCGATCGCGATGCCAAAAAACAGCTCATCCATGAAATGTGTATGCGCTGCCAATGCGAGTTAATCCAACAAATTGGGCATATTGCCTTGATCTACAAGACCAATCCCACCGCCAAACCCAACCTCAGCAATACGCGCTCATTTGACTGAGCTCGATGGGCAGTCAACGCATCTTGATCGAAAAATTAATTTCCGCGCCCTTGATCGTATCCAGATAGTCACTTTTCTGGTCGGAATCTTTTTTGTCATCTTCAACGATCAGCTTGCCACTCCACTCTGTCGAACTGGCGTCTTCCGCTTTGGGCGCAAAGAAATCCGGCATCAATGGTTGTTTCTTCGACTCCCAACGCGCGGTATGGCCTTTATACAAATTGTCTGGCACACGCAGCTTCAGGCGCGCGGCCTTTTGCGGCGAGGGCTTAGTCTGAGTCACTGTTTTCGCAGCGACGACACTGGCTTTAGCTGCTGATTCTATTGTCGGCTTTGGCGCGGGCGGTGTTTCCAATTTTTGCGCCGGTTCAATTTTCGATTCAATTTCCGGCTCTCGTTTTGGCTCTAATTCTGGCTGTGCTGCAACTTCCATGTCATCAATTCGCACAGTCTGTGCTTCAAGAATATCTTGCTGCTCCAACACACCTTCCCAGCGCGGCTGCACCATATCCTGCCATTGAAATGCCGCGCGCTGCTCATATTCACGCACAGCAAATGTCAGCACCAAAGCCAACAACAGTAGAAATGAAAAAATCACAATGGCTCGATCCGTCATTACATTGTGTTTCTGCATAGGCAACTACCGCGAACGCCGTGGACGTTTTTTCAAGCCGGAACGTTTGTGTGCTGCGTGCTCACCTTCCGTCACCACCGACGGCTGCGGCGGCAACCCTGTGTGCTGCGTCAGCAATTTATTGGCGCGTCGCCGGTAAATGGCATCGGCATTTTTCACGCGCGGATCAATTTTGACCGGCTGGGTTTTGGGAATGAGATGGTGTGCGCCATTGCCGATCAAATCAGCTCTACCCATTTTGTGCAGCGCCGTGCGCAACAGCGGCCAGTTGTCGGGATCGTGGTAGCGCAAGAAGGCTTTGTGCAGTTTGCGCTGATTGATGCCTTTCGGCACCACCACCGTTTCGCTGTTCGCACGAATCCGTTTCAATGGATTTTTGCCCGTGTGATACATCGCACTGGCCATCGCCATCGGCGAGGGAATGAACGTCTGCACCTGGTCAGCCTGAAAATTATTTTTCTTCAACCACAGCGCCAGGTTCATCATGTCTTCATCGCGCGTGCCGGGGTGTGCCGCCACAAAGTAGGGAATCAAATACTGTTCTTTTCCCGCTTCGCGTGAATATTTTTCAAACAGCGACTTGAAACGATCATAACTGCCAATACCCGGCTTCATCATTTTGGTCAGCGGACCTTCTTCCGTATGCTCCGGTGCGATCTTCAAATAGCCGCCGACATGGTGCGTCACCAGCTCTTTGACGTATTCCGGCGTCTCCACCGCCAAGTCATAGCGCAGACCCGAGGCAATCAGAATTTTTTTGATGCCGGGCAAGGCACGCGCTTTGCGGTACAACTTCACCAAAGGTGTTTGGTCAGTATCGAGATTGCTGCAAATACTCGGATAGACACAAGACAAACGCCGGCAGTTTTCCTCGATTTTTTTGTCTTTGCAATTCAAGCGCCACATATTGGCAGTCGGGCCGCCGAGATCAGAAATGACTCCAGTAAAGCCGGGCACCTTGTCGCGTATCTCTTCAATCTCTTTCAAGATGGAATCTTCCGAACGACTCTGAATGATGCGCCCTTCGTGTTCCGTGATTGAGCAAAACGTACAGCCACCAAAACAACCGCGCATCACGTTGACAGAAAAACGAATCATTTCATACGCGGGAAATTTTGCTTTGCCGTAGTGTTTGTGTGGCAACCTGGAATACGGCAAACCAAACACACGATCCATCTCTGCCGTGGTCAACGGCAAAGGCGGCGGATTCATCCACACCAAA
>CAZZNL010000245.1:0-3011 GCA_964655625.1 uncultured Pseudomonadales bacterium | reverse complement strand
TGCATACCCGCCAAAACATTGGGCTCGTTGTCGATACACAGGACCGACAGACCCAAGGTATTACCCAAGCTCACTGCAGCCGTTGGCGCTGCCGCTGATGCAATATCAGCCACCTCTCCCAAGGGCACATCAATGGAAAACACCGAGCCTCGCCCCACCCACGAGCGCAAATGAATGGGGTGATCCAGTAAGCGGGCAATCCTTTCGGCAATGGCCAAACCCAAGCCCAAGCCTTTTTCTGATGTATTGTGCTCAGGTGTCTTTAACCGACGGAATTCCTGAAAAATTTCCCGACGTTTATCTTGCGGTATACCCGGGCCGGTATCCCATACTTCTATACGCAAACAATTACCGTGGCGACGACAGCCCAACAACACACCGCCGCGCCCCGTATAGCGAACTGCATTGGACAAAAAGTTTTGCAAGATGCGCCGCAACAGATGAGGGTCAGTAAATACGGCCAACCGTGTATGCAAGACTCGAAAATCCAATTGCCGCTGTTCCGCCAATACAGTGAATTCTCGATCCAACTGCTCAAACAACTCTCGCAAATAGAACACTTCACGCTTAGGCGCCACCACACGCGCATTCAAACGCGATGCTTCCAGCATGCTGTTAATCAGCGCATCCGCCGCCTGCAGAGAAAGCACCACATTCTCTGCCAAATCTTGCAGTTCACTATTCTGGGTTTTCTGCGCCAATGCCGATGCAAACAGTGATGCAGCATTCAACGGCTGCATTAAATCATGGCTGGCAGCAGCAAGAAATTGAGTTTTAGAAAAATTAGCCTCTTCTGCTTCACGCTTGGCCTGCTCTAACTCATGCGTGCGCTGCTGTACACGCAGCTCCAATGTTTCATTGGCGCTGCGTAATTGTCGCTCCAATTCTTTATGCGATGTGATATCCGTATAGCTAGTAACAAAGCCACCACCAGGCATGGGATTACCACTAACCTCTAGCACCCGACCTTCTGGACGATAGCGTTCAAAATTATGTGGACTTCCCTCTTTCAAATACCGGATGCGTTTCTCAACTTCGCCATCAAGATCTTCAGGAGCGCATCCGGTCTTCTCCAAATTAAACCGAATTAAATCTGCAACCGGACGCCCTGTTCGCACATAAGCTTCAGGGTACTCAAAGAACTCCAGATAGCGCTTGTTCCAAGCCACCATGCGCATCTGTTGATCAACGACGCTGATACCCTGGGAGATATGCTCTATCGACGACTGCACCAACTCCTGCATAAATTCAAAGAAGAAGCGCGCTCCCTGAATAATGCTCAACACATCGACAATAGCTACAGCACCGCGAGCAACAAACGCTCTCACCATATTGCCGATAGCTGTTGACTCTGTATTACCTACAGAATGACAAATAATATTCTCTGCAACATCGACATCAAACGCAGTGGCAGCCTGTGAAAGGTCTAACGATTTCTCTTTTTCTGAGTAGGCTTCTCGAAACTTGAGCAGCGCTTCATCAGGCGGCATGAAACCTTGAGCAAACTCAATTAACTCACCCAGCGTAACTGGCGGCTCGTTGATAGGATCTTTCATGCTGTTATTTTCTGCACGCTGCTCAGCACTCAAACCTCTGGTGCCAATTTGCGTCCCAGCACCAGATCAGCACATTTTTCACCAATCATAATGCTCGGAGCATTGGTGTTCCCACCGATCAATGTGGGCATGATAGAGGCGTCTGCCACACGCAAGCCCTCAACGCCATGCACGCGCAATTCGTTATCAACCACCGCCTGCTCGTCGGAACCCATTTTGCAAGTGCCCACGGGGTGATAAACCGTCTCACACACTTGCCGCAAGAATTCACGAATTCGACCTTCATCGGTCAAATGCGAATCAGGGCGTGACGGCTCCCCCATCAAACCATCCCAAGCGTTCGCCTGCGCAATATCGCGCACAATTTCATACGAGCGTTGAATAACCTTCCAATCATCTTCATTGTCAAGAAAATTAAAATCGATCAGCGGCGATGCAAGAGGATCAGCACTACCCGGCAACACCGAACCTCTACTCTTAGGGCGCAACTGGCAGGCATGAATCGACATGCCATGCTGCTTGGGAATAGGATCAATCAACCCATGCATAAGAATCGGAATGAAGTGTAACTGGATATCAGGAACCGCCAAATCCGGCGCTGATTTCACAAAACCACCAGCCTCAATCATATTGCAAGCAGCAATGCCTTTATTCAATACAAAGTATTCAAACGCTGTTTTTATTTGCAAGGGCAACTGTGTCGCTGCGGCATTCATTGTAATGGGCTTGGTACAAGTGTAATTCACCAGAATATCTAAATGCTCTTGCAGGTTATGGCCAACTCCTGGCAAATCCTTCAATACTTTAATGCCAGCACGTTCCAAATCTTCTTTGCGACCAATACCTGACGTTTGTAAAATATGCGGCGACTTGATCGCTCCTGCCGACAATATCACTTCACGTTTTGCATCGGCCCGATTGATCTTTCTCCCCGTTTGATACTCCACTCCCGTCACTTTATTGCCATCCAGCACTACGCGGGTGACATGCGCACCTGTGACAATAGTCAAATTAGGGCGCTTACGAACTTCCGTCGTCAAAAAAGCCGCTGCAGAACTGGAACGCTTACCGTTGCGCAATGTCTCCTGGTAACGCGCAAACCCTTCTTGCTGTTCACCGTTAAAATCATCCGTAGCGGAATAACCCAACTCGAAAGCAGCCGCAAGAAATTTGTCGTACAAAACATGCTGACACGGCGCATCAGAAACTTTTAATCCACCACCCACACCGTGATAACGCGACTGTCCACGCACGTTATCTTCCGAGCGTTTGAAATACGGCAGCACTTCGTTATAAGACCAGCCAGCATTACCCAACTCACTCCAATGATCGTAATCCCATTTGTGGCCACGAATATAAACCATACCATTTAGGCTGCTGGAACCGCCCAACAAGCGACCGCGCGGCACATAAATTTTTCGATTATTCAATGCAGGTTGCGGCACGGTATACATC
>CAZZNL010000244.1:0-3023 GCA_964655625.1 uncultured Pseudomonadales bacterium | reverse complement strand
CGGAATCACCACGGCGTGCACGCCAGCCGCTTCTGCCGTGCGCATGCAGGCGCCGAGATTGTGTGGATCGGTGATGCCATCCAATACCAGCAACAATAATTGCTTGCCGTATTTTTCCGCTAAAACATCCAGATAATCTTCGTCGTATTGTTCACCGGGTTGGCACTCAGCCACGATGCCTTGATGGTTGCCATCGGCGAGTTGATCCAGTGCTTTGCGCGAAGCGCGCACCAGACGGATGTTGCTGCGTTTGGCGGCATCGATAATTTTTTGCAGGCGTTCGTCTTGGCGATCTTGCTGAATGTGGATGCACTGCAAGCGTTCAGGCTGTGATTTGAGAATCGACGCTACACTGTGGATGCCATAAATAATGTCGTTCTGACTCATGACTTTCTTTTTTTCCTGCCGTTGCTGGTTTTTTCTAGCAGTTCTAGATCGATTTTTCGTTCATCCAAATTAACGCGTATCACTTTGACGCGCACACTGTCGCCCAAGCGATACACCTCGCGGGTGCGTTCGCCTATTAAACGCTGGCCGGTGGCATCGTAGTGGTAGTAATCGCGCTTTAGCATGGTGACATGCACCAGACCTTCCACATAAATATCTTTCAGTTCTACAAACAGACCAAAGCTGGTAACGGCGTTGATCACGCCATCGAAGCTGTCGCCAACGTGTTCCAGCAAATATTCGCATTTGAGCCATGCCATCACATCGCGTGACGCTTCATCGGCGCGGCGTTCACAGGATGAACACTGCACGCCGAGTGCATCCATGGCTTTGTCGTCATAGGGGTAGATTTTTTTCTGCGGCAGTGCCGGTGCGGTTTCAATACAGCGCACGGTTTTGAGATCGCGACGATTGCGCACCAGGTAACGAATGGCGCGGTGCACCAATAAGTCGGGGTAGCGACGAATGGGCGAGGTGAAGTGTGTATAACTGGGGTAGCCCAAGCCGAAGTGACCGATGTTGTCGGGCTGGTAGACCGCCTGGCTCATGGAGCGCAGCAGCATGGTTTGAATGAGGTGTGCATCGGGCCGCTCAGTAATGCTGGCTAGCAGCACTTGGTAGTCGGCGGGGCGCGGTTTGTCGCCGCCTTGCAATGACAGACCCAATTCACCCAAAAAAGCGCGCAAGTTTTTCAGTTTTTCTTCGCTGGGGCCTTCATGGATGCGAAACAGAGCGGGGACTTTCTGTTTTTCCAAAAAATTGGCCGCGCAGGTGTTGGCGGCGAGCATGCATTCTTCAATCAATTTATGCGCTTCATTGCGAATGACAGGCACTATGCGTTCAATTTTTCTGTTGTCTGAAAATACAATGCGTGTTTCTTGTGTTTCAAAATCAATAGCACCGCGTGTATCGCGGGCGGTGCGCAGGGCGCGATACAGTTTGTAGAGCCTATCGACAACCGGCGCAACGTCAGCATGCTTGGTACGTGTCTGCGTGTCGTTGTCGATCATTGCTGCGGCGAGGGTGTAAGTTAAGCGCGCGTGTGAATGGATGATGCTTTCGTAAAAGCAAAAGCTGGACACTTTGCCGCTGGCGCTGATCTGCATTTCGCACACCATGCACAAGCGATCGACGTGTGGATTGAGTGAGCACAGACCGTTAGACAGCTTTTCCGGCAGCATGGGAACCACCGAGCCAGGAAAATAGACGGACGTGGCTCGATTTTCCGCTTCGCGATCCAGCGCGCTGTTGGGGGTGACGTAATGCGACACATCGGCGATGGCGACGTACAGTGTCCAACCACTTTTGCGCGATTCACAGTAAACGGCATCGTCAAAATCGCGCGCGTCTTCACCGTCGATGGTGACAAAAGGCAGCGCGCGCAAATCCACACGGTGTTTTTTGTCTTTTGCTAAAACAGTGTCAGACAGTGCAGCCGCTTCAGCTTCGGTATCTTCTGGCCACTGCCAGGGAATGCCGTGATTTTGCACAGCGATACGAATTTCTATGCCGGGGTCGAGATGATCGCCCAGGATTTCTAGCACGCGCCCAGTGGCCATGCCGCCGTGTTCTGGATAGCGCTCAATCTCTGCGATAACGATTTGCCCTGAACGCGCCTGGTTGCGATGCGAAGGGGGGATCAGAATGTGGTGGTTGATGCGCGCGCTGTCGGGTTTGACGTACAGCACACCGTCCTCTTCGACAAAAGTACCGGCAACTTGTCGATGGGCGCGCTGCAACACTTCCACAATCGCCGCTTCAACGCGCCCGCGTTTATCCATGCCGCGTGGACTGGCGAGCACCGTGTCGCCGTCGAACACTTTTTGCATTTCGCGCGCGCTGAGGTAGAGGTCTTTGTCGCCGTTGTCGGGGCGCAGAAAGCCAAAGCCGTCGCGGTGCGCCAGAATCCGGCCTTTGACGAGATCTGCCTTGCGCGCCGGCACAAAACCATTGCGGCGATTCTGTAGCAGCTGGCCGTCTCTGCACATGGCGCCCAAGCGCCGCCGCAGTGCTTCGATCTGTTCCTCATCGCGCAGCTTCAGCGCGGCACAGAGAGCAGGGTGGTCCATCGGGCCGCTACTGGCCTCAAGCGTGGAAAGGATGTATTCGCGGCTGGGTATGGGGTTGCTGTATTTCTGCGCTTCGCGTTGGAAGTGGGGGTCAGTGGCTGTGGTTTTGCTTTTTTTGGGTCGTGGGCTGGGCGTTTTTTTTGTTTTTTTCATGGGAGGGATTGCCCGTAGCAAGTGAGCGGCGAGGGTAAATGGCCGGTGTTGCAGGATTATTACAGAGCGCCTGCAGGATGGCCAATGCAGATTGACACTGCACCGTGCTGCCAGTACAGTGCGCGCCCTGAGCCCAGATGGCGGAATGGTAGACGCGCTAGCTTCAGGTGTTAGTGACTTATGGTCGTGGAGGTTCAAGTCCTCTTCTGGGCACCAATTACATGTTCGTACGCATCCGCAGATGCCCTCAAGGCCCAGTAAATACTGGGCTTTTTTGTTTCTGGCGTTCGCTATTGTCCGCCTGTTTTCGTGTACACCCGTCGCAAATTTGTACACCCACGTGTACACTGGAGC
>CAZZNL010000243.1:0-3032 GCA_964655625.1 uncultured Pseudomonadales bacterium | reverse complement strand
CCTTATTCTCTACGCACTGCACAACGACGTGATAAATCTGCTATCCATACACCATCATCGACAGCTGTCATTTGATTTACTGTCGTTCTGGCAGCAATAACAGACTGGGGCGAAGCAGGTCGCCCCTACAACAACCTCTATAACAATTCCTACAACAACCCTTACAACAACCCTTACAACAACCCTTACAACAACCCCAGCAACAAGCTTTCCAGCTTCTCCGGCGTCATCGGTCCCTGCACGACCTTATCGAGCGCGATATTAGGGCCGTTGGCACAATTTCCCAAACAGCGAAACGGCTCCATGCGCACCATCTGTTTTTTGTCACACTGATAAAAATCCGCATCCAACACGCGTTTGGCAGTATCTGCCAAGGCTTTGCCACCGCGCGCGCAGCAGTTGTCTGCATTGCAGATATAGAGCAAATGTTTTCCCGGCGGTTGCAAAGTAAAAGAGGGAGATACATCAATCGCCTTGTAAATCGCCGGGCGTTCCGCGCCCGTGGTGTCCGCAATCAAAGGCACCGCTTGGGGCGGAATAAAACCGAGCTGATCTTGCAGCTGAGTCAGCACATCTTGGAGATCACTATTGGGAACCAGCGTCGCTAAAATTTCAGCCGCGCGATCCATAATGGGATTGGCAGTGATGGTCATGCAGTTTTATCCAATTACCTATTCGTTATTGCTGTGGCTCACAGATCAATACAGGAATATCTCGATCTGTACGCGCTTGGTATTCATCAAAATCCGGGTACAGCGACAACAGGTGCGGCCACAGTGCGCGTTTTTCTTCACCACTGGCCTGTCGCGCGATGTAATTTCTTTTCACTCCCGTCGCAGTAATATCAATCTGCGGATTGGCCATGACATTGCGATACCACACGGGATCCGTATCCAGACCACCCTGTGAAGCCACCAGTAATTTATTGTCGCCCTGCGGCAGATGGATCAACATCACTTCACGGCGCTGACCACTTTTTCGCCCCGTCATGCCCACCAGACAAATGGGCGCACCGCCAGGAAATTTATTCATCAAACGCCCGTTACTCTTTTTGAATACCCACACATTAAAACGGGTATAAAATTTCATCAGTGCACGCACAAAAGGCACAATCTTTGCGGGAATAACATCCACATCCGCACGCTTTTTCTTGACGTAATCAAAGTTGCTCATCAGTGCACTCTCTGCTTGTAGATCAATCTGCCTGTAGCTCAATCTGTCTGTAACTCGATAGGACAACTGCAATTTTCGCTGATACGGGGCGCAACTGCCACTCACTGCATCAACGCCACGGCCTTTATCTGTGCATACACAGACATTCCCGGTTGCAATGCCAGTTGATCGACAGCGCGACGCGTCACGCGCGACAACAAATGTGTGTTGCCCACCGCCAATCGCACCAGAACCCTGGCTGCATCCCGATCCGGGTGAATATCCACAACCGTCGCTGACAAACAATTCTGAATACTGCTTTGTTGCGGCAACTGCAAAGCGATGCTGACATCCCGCGCCAGAATGCGTACACGCATTCGACTGCCGAGAGCAGCAGCTGTCTGCGCCACCCACAAAAAACTACCCACCACACTCACGCGACTGAGGTGATAAGGCGCATCGTGTTCGACGACAACAGCGTCCAATACAGCGCCGGCATCATCCAGATGTGCCAACGGCAACGCTGGCGCAGTCAACAAATCATTCAGTGCGCCAGCTGCAGCCACGCAGCCGTTATCGAGCAGCACCACGCGATCCGCCAAACGCGCCAACTCATCCACGGCATGCGTCACATACAACACCGGTACAGACAAACGCTCGTGCAATATTTCCAGATACGCTAGGATTTCCTGTTTGCTGTCTTGATCGAGATGACTGAGTGGCTCATCCATCAATAATAATTGCGGATTGACCAACAATGCTCGCGCTATCGCCACACGTTGTTGCTGGCCGCCGGACAACTGCGCCGGTTTTCGCGTCAACAGATTTTCTAAACCCAACCAAGTCACCGCTTCATCGAAAGTAAAGGGGTGTTCGTGAACATGTGCGCGCACTTGCGCAAACTGCAAATTGCCGCGCACATCCAGATGCGGAAATAAACGCGGCTCCTGAAACACAAACGCCAAGGGCCGGCGATAAGTGGGCAACCGCTGCTGCTCATGCTGCCAATATTGATGCTGAAAACGCACAACACCTGTTGCTGGCGTCAACCCTGCAATACAGCGCAACAAAGTGGTTTTTCCACTGCCGGATCGACCGAAAATACCACTAAATCCCTGCGTGGGAAGATCGAGCTGACACTGCAGAGAAAAATCAGCGACGCGATAGTGCAAATCAAGCTGCAACACAGCGTCAGACACGCAACACCCCATGCTGGCGCCAGCGTTGCAAACCGAACAAAACCACAAAACAAAACAACACCATGCCCGCCGACAACCAGTGTGCATTGGCAAATTGCATCGCTTCCACATGGTTGTAAATCAGCACCGACAACACCTGTGTACTGCCGGGAATATTGCCTCCCAACATCAACACCACACCAAATTCGCCCACAGTGTGGGCAAAACACAAAGTGGCAGCGGTGATGTAACCCGGCAGCGATAACGGCAATACAATATGGCGAAAAATATTCCACGGACTGGCATGCAATGTCGCTGCAGCCTCCAATAAAGAACTGCCGACCGCTTCAAAAGCATTCTGCAATGGCTGAATTACAAACGGCAGCGAATAAAGCAGAGAGGCCACCACTAAACCGGCAAATGTGAATGGCAGCAAACCAATACCCAGCGCTTGTGTCAGCTGCCCAACCCAACCTTGCGGCCCCATTAACAACAGCAAATAAAAACCCAATACCGTAGGTGGCAACACCAAAGGCAAAGCTACGATAGAACCCACCACTTGTGCACTGCGCGTTTTGTTGTCTGCCAACCACCACGCCAGGGGTGTACCCAGCAGCAACAGCAACAACGTCACTACGGTGGCCAGCTTCAGCGTCAGACCAATAGCCAACCAATCTGCTGTATTCATGCTTCTCGTCTGTT
>CAZZNL010000242.1:0-3044 GCA_964655625.1 uncultured Pseudomonadales bacterium | reverse complement strand
ATCCTCAGGGCAGGCCAGTGGATGTGGATGGCCGTGATACGTGTTAGTGCCAGTGAGAAAAAATGCCGCGCGATTGAATATAGGAGCAATCTTTACTTCGCATTGCGTGAGCTGGGTGTCCCATAGTTCCAAGTGGCCACCCCATTCTTCTTTCCAGTCGCGATTGAGAAAGTAGATCATGTTAAAAATTTGATCCACTTTTTTATTGGGATGGCGGGATTTGTCAGCGTGTACCATCAGTTTTCCGCCGCGTCCGGTGGAATGCAGGCCGCAGCCGCGATAGTGCGGATCAACGATCAGCCCTGCTTGACCTGTCAGTGTCGTCATGAAACGAATGAAAGTGGAGCTGTTGAATTCGTGCATCACATGACGGATCAGCGGTGGAAACTGCTGCTCGTTGGAATGACCCAGTTTGTGCATGGTTTGCAGTGTGGCGCGGTCGCCGCCGCGCTCCCAGGGGATATCTTGTGGCGCTGGGTACTCATCGGCCAATAGATGTGCAATATCTTCGGGCAGAAAATTATCGATGTAACAGTGGCGAAACGGTTTTGCTTGTTTGAATGATTCCGCATGCTGCAACGCTAACGATTGCATGTAATCGTGGTCGAGGTAGAACGCTGGAATCATTTTCATCGGTCGCGTACCTGCAAAAATAATACTCAGATATTGGCTGCCTGCTGTGCTGCATTGCCGGTATAGCTGGCCGGTGTCATGGCTTTGAGTGCAGTTTTGGCTTCACCGGGAATGTCCAAAGTGTCGATAAACTGTTGTAACACTTCACGGCTCATGGCTTGGCCTCGCGTCAGTGCTTTCAATTTTTCGTAAGGCTCTGGCACACCGTAGCGGCGCATAACCGTTTGAATGGGTTCGGCCAGAACTTCCCAGCTGTTGTCCAGATCTTCCGCCAGACGTTGTTGATTCAGCTCGAGTTTACTCAAGCCTTTTAACGTCGATTCGTAAGCGATAGCGCTGTAGGCAAAACCGACTCCCATGTTGCGCAGCACAGTAGAGTCGGTGAGGTCGCGCTGCCAGCGAGAAATCGGCAGCTTGCTGCTTAAATGGTGAAGCATGGCATTGGCCAAACCGAGATTGCCTTCAGAATTTTCAAAGTCGATAGGGTTAACTTTGTGTGGCATGGTGGAAGAACCCACTTCGCCGGCCACCACTTTTTGTTTGAAATAACCGAGCGAAATATAACCCCAGATATCGCGATCGAGATCAATCAAAATCGTGTTGAAACGCGCCATCGCATCAAACAGTTCCGCCATGTAATCGTGTGGCTCAATTTGTGTGGTGTAAGGGTTCCAAGTCAATCCTAATGATTCCACAAATTGTTGTGCATTGGCTTGCCAATCGATGTCGGCATAGGCAGACAAATGGGCGTTGTAATTGCCTACTGCGCCATTGATTTTTCCCAGTAGTGAAACAGTAGCAATTTGTTTACGTTGACGTTGCAAACGCGCAACAACATTAGCCAATTCCTTGCCGACAGTAGTGGGGGAGGCGGTCTGTCCATGCGTGCGGGCCAGCATGGGGATGGCAGCAAACTCACGGGAAAAGTTGGCCAATTTTTCAATGATGTTGTCGGCTAGGGGGAGCAGGCATTGCTGCAAGCCATCACGCAGCATCAGTGCGTGCGACAGGTTGTTGATGTCTTCCGAGGTGCAGGCAAAATGCACAAATTCGCTGGCTGCTTCCAGTTCGGCATCACCTTTTAATTGATCCTTGATGAAATACTCCACGGCTTTGACATCGTGGTTGGTGGTGCGCTCGGTGTGCTTGATGGCTTCAGCTTGTGGCAGGCCAAAATTGCTCAAAATGCGCTCCAGCTTCGCGCTCGCCGTCGCAGACAGCGGAGGTAATTCTTGGATTTGATGGTGCCGAGCCAATTGCTGCAGCCAGCGCACCTCTACCAGCACTCGCGCACGAATCAGGCCGTACTCACTGAAGATACTTCTCAGGGTATCCACCTTGCCGCTGTAGCGGCCGTCGATCGGGGTAATGGCTGTGAGCGTGGACAATGGCAGGGTTGGAGCAGGGAGGGTCATGCAGAAAATCCGAGCTGATTAGGAAAGGCGGCCATTGTAACTGAGAGGATCGGCCTAAGTGACTCGCTAGCGGGCATTGTGAAACGCATCGTTCACAAGAAAGGTGTTCCACAGTTAAGGATGACTAACGTGGTTATGCACATACAGAACGCTGACTACGTAAAAACCTAAGGATGGGTGTGCATAATCATCTTTTGCATAAAGATATCAATGTAAGATATTGATTTATAGGCAAAATAGGCAATGATCGTTTTTTGATCAATCTAAGGGGTATGCTTGATTGTCATAGCTTGGCACTGCTTTTTCGGATTTGGCACACAGAGTTATCCACAGAAACTGTGGACAGAGTGCCGTGCAATAGCACGAGCAATACATCTCGGGCTTATCGGGTTTTGGCGTTCACATGTATACTGAAGGGATAAACCGATGCTTGGAGCTATTTTTGTGTCTGCGGTTGATGCCAAAGAGATGTTGAAGCGAGGCAATGACCCGCTGGTATGGGATCTGGAGAAAATCCAGAACCGTTCAAGAGCCATTGCCTTCATTATGCAGTTCAAGAAGACGCTGTGTGTCTATTCAGGGCCGGTGCAACAGTTGTACAGCAACTACGACATTTTTCTGCCGGAACATGAAGATCGCAAGTTAGTGATCCTGCCCAACCCCAACGCTCACCACGACATTTTTTTCAAAATTCCCGAAGCGGCTGTAACTCCGACAGGGCTGAATATCATTCCCGGCGCATTGATTGGCAAGCAGGGCTTGTATATTGCCATGCCCTCCAAAAACCCACAGGAGCCGCCCAAAACCATGCCCTTGACGGTGGGGTTGCACGCTATCATCAAGCGCCACACACCAGAGCGCCCATTTTTGCCGGTGTTGACCAAGGGCGATTTGCGCGAGTTTCAGTCTGATATTCCCTGTGTGCATCTGCATAAAATCAACATCGATCGCATCAGTGGACTGTCCAATTTAGAGTTGCAAGGTATTGTGCGTGCC
>CAZZNL010000241.1:583-3064 GCA_964655625.1 uncultured Pseudomonadales bacterium | reverse complement strand
CTGCCTGTCTCTGTTGTAGTCTCGTTCAGCGTAAAGGATCGAGCAGCCGGATGCAACAAACAACACGCAGCCTCATGAAACGATAGACAGTGTTTTTTCATGGCAGGCTTGGCTGGGTATTTACGCGCTGTCGGGTTTTGTGGCGCTGGGGCTGGAGATAGTCTGGTTCCGGTTGCTGGGGGTGATGCTGAAATCGACGGCTTTCACTTTTGGTATTTTGCTGGCGTATTTTTTATCGGGTTTGGCGCTGGGCACGGTATTGGGTTTGTTGTGCGCGCCGCGCAGCAAAAATCCCGTGCAGCGCTTCTTGCTTTTGCAGGCGGGTATCGCAACCTATGCGGTATTGTCGGTCGCTTGTTTTGTGCAAGCGGTAGGTGTGTGGTCGCCATTAAATCTGTTGTGGCAGTATTTTTCTGCGCCGATCAACTTCCCTTTCGCTTTTGATTTGTCTACGGCAACACCGGAATTTGTGGCGATGTATTTTGTGGTAGTGCCGCTGTTGATTGTGCCGCCCACTATTTTGATGGGGGCCAGTTTTCCGTATTTGCAGCGTATCAATCAGACCAGCATGGCTGATATTGGCAAGCGTGTCGGCGCATTGCAGACGGCAAATATCTTTGGGTCGACGCTCGGTGCGGTGTTGGTCGGCTTGGTCTCTCTGCACTACATAGGCAGTGCAGGCACACTCAAAGCCTTGTTGCTGTTGGGTATGTGTTATTGGTTGCTGTTATTGGTGGTGAGTAAAAAAATTTGGCAGCGAATACTGGTGGGTGCAGCGGCAGTGCTGGTGATTTTTCTGGGTTATCGCGGTGTGCCATCGGCAGATTTACTGTGGGCCAAGCTTCACGGCACCACAGTTGAAGATTCCTTGCAGGCAGAAGATAACACGGGCGTGTCATTTATACGCGGTGATATGCGTAGTGCCACACCGGCGGCGCTGAATGCCTACTTTTTTATCAATGGCGTGACACAGAGTGCAATCCCTTATGAAAACGTTCACACGGCATTGAGTTTTGTGCCGGCTATTCTGCATCCCTTGCCCAAGGATATTTTGATTATCGGTCTGGGCTCAGGGAATACCTTGTGGGCAGCAGGTGGGAGACCAGAAACCGAGAGAATAACCAGCGTCGAAATTTTGGGATCACAGCTCAGTAATCTGCGCGATATGCATAACTTGAAGCCCTATGCGGGTACACAAGAAATTTTGCAGGATAAGCGCATCCGTTTCGTGGCAGCGGATGGCCGAGCGTGGCTCATGAGAAGCGGTCAGCAGTTTGACCTTATCGAAACCGATGCGCTGCGCCCTTATTCGCCTTATTCAGGGAATTTGTATTCGCGCGAATATTTTACGCTGTTGAAAGATCACCTGAAGCCAGGTGGTTTTGTAGTGAACTGGATTCCAACAGGGAGAACCATACAAACGTTTCGTTCAGTTTTCCCTTACACATTGAATTTCGGTTTTTGGATGTTTATCGGCAGTAATGAGCCGATACAAGTGGATAAAGCCCTGGCTTTGGCGAGAGTGCGCAATCCGCAAATCAATGCGTATTACACACGGGCCGGGATCAACCCAGAGGAGGTGTTGTTGGCGGAGTTTGCCAAAATTGTCGATCAGCCACAGGAGCGCTGGACGCAGCCGGATCTGGATATCAACACAGATCTGTTTCCCAAAGATGAGTTTGAAAAGCCGGAAAAATAATGGTCAGCGCAACAATAAGCTGCCTTGATTGATCAGGGTCAGCAACAGTGTTGCATGATCATCGCTATTGCATGTCGTAGCGGTGATGTGTCCGTGGCAGATCGCTTGTGCCAGTGCAGCGCTGGTGTGCAACATGCCGCCATCGACATACAGTGCGGCAGTGGCGTTGTCATTGTCGGTAAGTCGGTAGGCAAAACGGCTGCTGGGATGATGCTCGACTAGCAAGCCTTTTTTACTCTGCAATTTTTTGCGCAGCTGCGTGTCAGTCAGTGGTTGTTCTGGTGCGATATGTTCGTGATGGCGCGGTTCGGTGGCCAGCTCACCCAAGGCGTCTGCCAAGGCGTTGCGAATCTGTGTCGGCGGAAGGCTTTGCCAGAAGGTGAGCAGTTGCTCGATGACGGCATCGTTGATGCGAAAAGGGTCGTTGTCGATAGCGACAGAAGTATCGCGGTAGCGAATATGCGCAGGTTGGGAGTCGGCGAGATTGTCCAGTGCGGCGCGCAGAATTTCTTGCTGGGATGCAGCACGAAAACCGATAGAAACCGTGATGCAGTTGTCGCCGATGGCTGTGCCCCAATGCGCTACGCCCGCTGGAAGATAGAGCATATCGCCGGGTTCCAACAGATATTCTGCTTCCGTGTGAAAGTCCTGCAATAAGCGCAGCGAAGTATTGTCGCGCAGTGCGGATTTTTCATCGCAGCGCTGCCCGATTTTCCATTGGCGTTGGCCACTGGTTTGTAACAGAAATACATCGTAGTAATCGAAATGTGGGCCGACACCGC
>CAZZNL010000241.1:0-573 GCA_964655625.1 uncultured Pseudomonadales bacterium | reverse complement strand
CCGCCATCGGTAGCGTAGCTGATCATGATGTCATCCAAGCGCCAGCGCGGTAAAAAGTGAAAGTGGGGCAATAGGGCTGCCACCTCGGCTATCCATTGATCAACAGACTGCACCAGCAACGTCCAGTGTGTTTTGGGAAGCTTTTTGAAGCGCGACCCTTTGAAAGGACCCTGTTCGCACTGCCAGTCCTGCTGCTCTGCATTGCAGCTGATCAGACGCGCTTCGCCATCGGCTTCACAGGCGATGCCGGCGAGGTCATTGCCATCCACAATGTCTACCGCTTCCGGTAGTGCCTGGCGTACCAGCAGGGGCTGTTGTTGCCACACGCGGTCGATAAACTGTTGTGGCGTGAGTGTGCCGAGCAGTGAAGGGTGAGAAGGCATAGCGGCAACCTTGCAGGTATTAGATCGGGCGGCTTTGTATCATGTGCAGCGTGACAGAGGAACACAGATGAGTACAGGTGCCGATATTGCACGCACAGAAACGTGGCATCGCTATCGCAAAGGTTTGTGCGCTGACTGCATGGCGGGTTGTTGTCGATTGCCGGTGGAGGTGCGCCTTACAGACCTGGTG
>CAZZNL010000240.1:2104-3066 GCA_964655625.1 uncultured Pseudomonadales bacterium | reverse complement strand
TTTCAAGTCTGGCTCTGTCCCGTTTGTAGACATGAGCCAGACTAATCATGATTGGAAGGCGTTCGTTCTCAGGTAGGTCTTGTGCTAGTTGATTTTCAAGCTGCGGCAGTTCGGATAATTGGTTCCACATCGTCATTCATTTTCAGTTTAAATCTTCGATGCCCAATACACAGTATATTTACTGTAACTATCTAGCCTGCATTCTCGCTAATACTTGCTCTTTTGTTATATACAAACTTAGCGCCATTAACTAGACGAGATCGAAATCACTGCACTTATAATAAACCAGCGCTGCAAACAGACCGCCAATAATTCGCTAATCTCGTAATGCGCTGTTTTTCGGTAGATTTTCACGTATAATAAGCAATAGGGATGTGTCAAAATCAAATCAATCACTTACTTCCATCGTGGTCAAAAGCGGTTTTCGCTCCCCTGGCTGCCCATGCTGCAGGTCAAGTTTCATTGCGGAAAAGGTCGCCAAAAAAGCTCTCGACGGTGGGTAAGGTGATCCAGCGTATTTCAGGTATACTGGTCAAGGCAGTGCGCGGCACCAGCATACCACGACTGTTGCTATCCTGTGCGCGCGTCTGAATCGAGCGGAAGTTGCCCTTGGCGAGCAACGAACGTAACACAGTTGTGCGCGCCAGCAGCGCCTCATCGCCGTTGCCAAGTACATGGCACCAGAGATCGGCAGTCGTACCGGCGATCCCGGAAGGTTCACGCCAACGAGTATTCTCCACTTCAAAATAGAAGTTACCCGTCTCCGCGGCGCGCTTGTCCCACTTCACTTCGACACTAAAGTGCTCTTGGGTGGCGGCAATTACGCTCAGATCGTAACGTTGACCGGTGTAGCCAATCCGCACATGGGCACCCTTGAGCATGAAGTAGAGCGCCACGCGCAGCTCGTTATAGTGCCCTTCTTTGAGTTGAGCAGCGAATTGTTCCGGTGTGTTGTGGAACAT
>CAZZNL010000240.1:0-2094 GCA_964655625.1 uncultured Pseudomonadales bacterium | reverse complement strand
ACCAATTGTCCTCTGAAAAGCCATGAATTTCAGCCATATTTGCGGGGAAAATTTATGGCTTTTGCAACCGCAGTTGGGATTATACACTGATCCCAATCAAATAGACGCGCAGCGTTTTGTCGCCAGCATTTACCTCAAAGACCTCTCCATCGGTAGTCAACAGCGGATTTTGATGCAATGCCTCATCGAAGATCACCATATAGCCTTTGCTTAAGCCTGCAGCCTGCAAATAGCGCACCAATTGCTCTTTGCCTTGTGCGAAACGCGCTTCGCCATACCAGATTTTGCTTTCAATAATAAAGCGTTGGCCTCGGTAAAAGGCGACAATGTCCATCTCGCCTGCGCTGTTGACCGATTCGATGGCAACATAGCCTTCGAGTCCGGTAAAGATGGCACTGAGATAGCTCAACAACAGATATTGTCCACTAATTTCCAGCGGGCGATTGGTTTTGTCGCTTTTGAGCAGACGAACGCCATGCTCGGTCATAAAACCTTTGAATTGATCGAGCAGTTCGTCAAAGTGCAGAAAGCCATTGACCAGTTGTTGATAACGCACCGGACGCAGATCGGGTGTTTCGATCATCGGTGGGGCAAAGGTGAGGATGAGCACTTTGCGGTAGATGGGGTTGGCAATGCGCGCCACCCACAGGCCAGACTCGTTTTCAACGGTGCGCAAGACGCCAAACATCAACAACTCAGCCGTGACTGGCTCGCGCAGATTGGTCTGCATCCGGTTATAAAAAAGCATCGGCAAGAGTACCTGGCGGTGCGGGATTGCCTTGGAAGTAATGGATGCAAAGTGGGCGTTGTTCTCATTGACCAAGCGCGCTAGGGCGAGATTGATATGCTGGGGCAGGATCGGCTGCGTTGGCTGCGGTACAAGTTCGCGTGTCAGCATCTGGGCAAGCCGATTGACCAAAAAGGGCTGTCCTTCACTCTGGTTGATGATGGTGTTGATCACTTCTGGCGCGAAGGTTTGTCCAGTTTCTAGCGTGTGTTGGAGCAATAGATCGGTTACTTCGGCAGGACTAAAGTAGGGAACCGTGAATTGATCGGCAATGTTGAATGGCGATTGCGTGCCTTCAAGCAACGATGGCAGATTACGCACCCCTACCAGGATCACGCTGTGGAGATCGTTGCCTAGCATTTTGCCTTGTTTTCGGGCTAAATAGACAGCACGAAATTGTGCCAAAATCGGCTTGATGATGCGGGTAGAAACGGCGTCAAATTCATCAATGATGAGCAGGCATTTTTTGCTAAGCCTTCGTGCTACTACCTGTAGCCACTCCACAAAATGAATTTGATGGCGCATCTTACCTACTTCCGGTGCGGTAGGTTGATTCTCCGCGCGCCATTTTTCCAGCCCCTTGCCCAACTCTTCATAAAAATCTCTGACCTGCAAACCATTTAGTCTTTGAAAATCCAGCAGAATGCCAAAATAGTCACCACTGTTCTCTAACTCAGCGATCACCTCGCGAAAGAGTGTGGTCTTACCCATCTGTCGCGCTGCGGTGAAAGTCATGTAGCGCCCATTTTCGATACGCTGCTGCAGATCGGCTTTGACCGTTGTTCGGTTGACATGATAGTGGATAGTTGGATCGACCGGACCGAAGGTGTTGAATTCGCGCATAAGGAAATTATAGCACAGAGCCACGAACGTAAGCGAAGCACGCATTCATTTGCTTACACTCACGACTCTGTTTACACTAGGCTTGACAATCCATGTAACTTGTGGTTACATGGAATCATCTCATGGATCGCTCCAATTCTAAATCCGAAGCCAAACGCCGCCAGGGCAAACATCAGGTTGATGAGCAGCGCACCAGCATTCTGGACGCTGCCGAAACGCTCTTCCTCCAAAACGGGTTGGAAAAGACCACGATGGTCGAGATCGCCGCTGCCGCTGGCATCACCAAGGTGACGCTCTATCGCTACTTCCCCAACCGAGATGTGATTGCGTTGGAGATTCAGGTGCGCATGATGAACAAGATTGCATCTCTGGTCGATCCCGGCCAGCTAGACTTGAACCTGAGCGCATCGACCGATCCGGCAATGGCACTGCTGAGCCTCAAACCGATGGTACAGTCAATGATC
>CAZZNL010000239.1:0-3077 GCA_964655625.1 uncultured Pseudomonadales bacterium | reverse complement strand
CGCCAAGACCTATGACATTGAAGTGTGGCTGCCTGCGCAGAATACCTACCGCGAAATTTCTTC
Source organism: uncultured Pseudomonadales bacterium (assembly GCA_964655625.1). Lineage (GTDB taxonomy): Bacteria > Pseudomonadota > Gammaproteobacteria > Pseudomonadales > UBA7239 > UBA7239. The sequence goes on along the minus strand of CAZZNL010000239.1, from coordinate 3,014 downwards.
CTGCAGTAATTTCAAAGATTTTCAGGCTCGCCGCTTGCAAGCGCGCTGGCGCAATCCGGAGACAAAAAAGCCAGAGCTGCTGCACACCTTGAATGGTTCCGGTTTGGCCGTGGGGCGCACCTTGGTCGCGCTGATTGAAAACTTCCAGAACGGTAACGGTTCTATCACTGTGCCTGAAGTATTGCGTCCCTATCTGGGTGGTTTGGCTACGATTACTAAAGACTGAGTGACAGTGAAAGCGCCGTTGCTTCTGCCTGTTAAAACGCCATGTATTGGCGTGTGTTCAACGGGTATTGGCGATACGGTTTGTCGCGGCTGTAAGCGCTTCTCCCATGAAGTGATTGCCTGGAACGGTTACAGCCAGGATGAGCGGCGTGCGGTACTGCATCGCATTGATGCGCTGTTAGAGCAGATTGTTGCGCATTGGCTGGTGATTGAAGATGTTGACAGTTTGCGCACGCAATTACTTGCACAACAAATTGGCTTTGATGCTGCCAGACAGCCTGCCAGTTGGGTGGTGGAATTGTTAAAAGCAGGTGCCAGCCAGATTGAAGATACCGCGCAGTTTGGTTTGTGTGCTACCGCTGAGGCGCAAGGAAAGTCTCTGCGTGAATTGCGTGATTTGATTGAAAAAGAATTTTATACCTTGTCCTGCGCGCATTATGAGCGCTACTTCAGTCATGCGCCGTTGTAATATTTTTTAGGTGGAAGACATGCCTGTTGTTGATATCACCCCCATTACTGATTTTTTGCTGTGCCGTACACCCCAAGGCTGGATAGATCGCGCCTTGCAAGAGCAGGCACTGTTGTTGATCGATCATGCGAATTGCGAAAAGAAAGCGGCTTCAACTGCGCTGGGCCTGCTGTATCGCCATCCCGATCAATACGAGTTGCTGCAAAAGCTGTCGAGATTGGCGCGTGAAGAGTTGCGCCACTTTGAGCAAGTATCTGCCATTATGAAAAAGCGTGGCATAGCCTATGAGCAGATAACAGCCTCGCGCTATGCGGCGAGTTTGCATGAGCATGTTGGCAAGCGTGATCCGGAGAAACTGGTGGATACCCTGATTCTAGGGGCTATTATTGAGGCGCGTTCCTGTGAGCGTTTTGCTGCATTGGCGCCGTTTTTGGATCCCGTATTGCAGAAATTTTATCTGTCGCTGTTGCAGTCAGAATCGCGCCATTTTCTCGATTATCTGAGCTTGGCCAGAAAAATGTCCGCAACAGCCATTGATGAGCGTGTTGCATTCTTTTTGCAAAAAGAAAAAGAGTTAATTGAATCGCCAGACAGCGAATTTCGTTTTCATAGCGGTGTGCCAGCCACTAAGGCTGCGTAGCCGGAGTCATCAAGTGTTCGGTCACTAAAGTGGCAATGCGCCTGGCGGCAATGGCATGTCCCGCTGCATTGGGGTGTGTGTCATCGTTGGGGTGTGGGCGCAGCGATAAATAAGGCTCGCGGCTGAAGTCTGGCAATAAATCGATAAAAGGAATCTGCGCTGCTTGTAAGCTGGCATCAATTTGTTGGTGGATGTTTTGCATGGGGTAGTCGTTAAAATCCAGTAACAAAGGGAACACTACCGCACCCAGTGTGGCGCCGTCTGTTTTGGTGAGGGTGGCCAATTCATGCAGCGCCTGTGTGGTGGCATTCCACAGTTCAGGATTGGCATACATGCCTTGGTAATTTTGTCGGCGATCGCTTTGTTGAGTGATCGCTTTCCATTGCAGATAAACCCACGCACCCAGTTGGCTGTGCTGAGACAGTTGTTGAAAGGCATCAGCCTGCTTTTTGGCGCTGCCCACGGTTTGTACGACAAAAGCGGCGGGCAGTGGGTCGTTCAGAACGTAGGCCAATAACACGATGTCGGGCTGATAGTCGCGAACACGGGTTTTGTAGAGCTCCAGTTCGGCGACGGTGCTGTAGCCATTGACGGCAAAGTTCAGCACTTCGACCCTGTGGCCTGCTTCGTTCAGTTGTTTTTCCAGCAAGCGTGCAAAGGTTTGCTCAAGGGGAACGCTATACCCGTAGGCGACAGAGTCGCCGAGTATGGCAATGCGTGTAATGCCCGGTGTTTTTGCTAGAGGAAAATCACTGCCGCGAAAACCGGCGCTGTTGATATTCGGATCTTGGCGATCGAACTCCATAAACAGGATAGGGTTGTTGCTGCGCACCAATTTAGCGTTGACGCGTTTATTGGGGGTGTCGCCTTTATCGAAGGTCTTTTTGTTGAAAACTGGCAGTGTGCCGTAGTGTTGAAGGGCGCGCACAACGCCTTCAGCGGCCAGCAGAACCAGCGCAAGTGACAGCAGGCAGATAAACACATTGACCAAATGTTTGCGCATAGGGCGTGCAGGGCGGAAATAGAGTATCGGCAGGACTGTAGCAGTGTTTCCCGGCAGTTAAAACCGCTATCCTTTACAGGCTTTCTTTTTGTATTTTTTTCAGGGGACTGACCATGATCTATCAGGGCAATGCCATCAAGGTTTTACAGCAGGCAGACGGCTTGGCCGAGCTGCAATTTGATCTCAGCGGGGAGTCGGTCAATAAGTTCAACGTCGCCACGCTGGATGAGCTGGAACTGGCGCTCAATGCTTTGCAGAAAACGGCAGGGATCAAGGGCTTGGTGCTGACTAGCGCTAAATCGGTATTTATCGTCGGCGCTGATATTACTGAATTCAATGGTGTGTTCTCACGCGGCGATGCGGCAATTGCCGATTATTTATCGCGCGCCAACAAAATTTTTAGTGTGCTGGAAGATTTGCCGTTTCCCACGGTGGCTGCCATCAATGGCTATGCTTTGGGCGGTGGCTTTGAAGTCTGTCTGGCTTGTGATTTTCGTGTCATGAGCGATGCGGCCAGAATTGGCCTGCCTGAAACCAAGTTGGGCATTATTCCGGGATTTGGCGGCACAGTGCGTCTGCCGCGTTTGATTGGAGTGGATCACGCGGTTGAATGGATTGCAGGCGCGATTGAGCAAAAACCGGCCAAGGCTTTAGAGGTGGGTGCGGTAGACGCCGTC
>CAZZNL010000238.1:0-3077 GCA_964655625.1 uncultured Pseudomonadales bacterium | reverse complement strand
GAGCTGCGGCCACTTTTTGCGGCGCTTTGCTGCCGACAACAATACGCGCAGCCACGTGTTCTTTCGGGTTTTTAACGAGTTGCCTGTCGTATTACTGATCGCCATTGTGTTGCTCGCGGTCTTGCGGCCGTTCTGAGCCCATCCTCCGCTTCTGCCCTCTTCGGTTCAGCTGCGCTTGCGCCTATAATTGCGCGCCTTTTTCCCCAACCCCATTTCCCTTTATTTTGCGAGGAGCTCCTCCGTGCGAATCGAACAAGCTAGCCGTGCCCAACTGGAAAACTGGCGCAATGAATTGCGCGCTCAATACACCGATTACCAACAGCGCAAATTGGCACTGGATCTGACACGCGGAAAGCCCTCTGCCGAACAACTGGCACTGTCTGATGCGCTGGACGGCAACCTGCACGGTAACTACACGCTCGACAACACCGACCTGCGCAACTACGGCGGGCTGGAAGGCCTGCCTTCAGCGCGCAAACTGGGCGCGGATTTGCTGGGGCTGGATCCTGCGGAAGTGATTGCTGGCGGCAACAGCAGCCTGACCATGATGTACCAAGCCATGCACTACGCATGGATGCTCGGTCCCGATGGCAAAAACGCTTGGCGCAATGAGGCCAACATCAAGTTCTTGTGTCCCTCTCCCGGCTACGATCGTCACTTTGCCATTTGCGAACAGCTCGGCATCGAAATGATTCCTGTGCGTCTGGCCGACAGCGGCCCCGACATGGATCAAGTGGAAGCACTGATTAAAGCCGATACCGCCATCAAGGGCATGTGGTGTGTGCCCAAGTACGCCAATCCTACAGGCTGCGTTTACAGTGCAGAAACGGTTGATCGCATCGCGGCACTGGGAAAAATTGCCGCCGCCAATTTCCGTGTATTTTGGGATAACGCCTATGTCGTTCACGACCTGGTTGATAACGCCCCGGCACTCACCAACATCATGGAGCGCTGCCGTGTACACGGCACAGAGCATAGCGTGCTGCAATTTACTTCCACCTCCAAAATCACACACGCTGGCGCCGGCGTGGCATTCATGGGTGCATCCAAAGAAAATCTCAGCGTTTTCTGCAAGCAACTCGGCATTTGCACCATTGGCCCCGACAAAATCAATCAAGCACGCCATTTGGTTTTTTTACCAGATGCGGCAGCCATTCATGCACACATGAAAAAACATGCAGCCATTCTCAAACCGCGTTTTGACTGCGTGTTAAAACATTTGCAACAAGCATTTGCTGACAGCGATCTCGGTACATGGACGCAACCACAAGGCGGCTATTTTGTTTCGTTCGATACTCGCCCCGGCCTTGCCACCACCGTGGTAAAACTCGCCGCCGAAGCCGGTGTAAAACTAACGCCTGCAGGAGCTACCTTTCCCTACGGCAAAGATCCTGAAAACCGCAACATTCGACTCGCACCAAGTTTTCCAAAACTTGAAGAAGTGGATTTGTGCATGGCAATTTTTACGACTTGTGTGAAACTGGCTTCGGTCGAACATGCACTTGCTTAAAACAAAAAAAATAGCACCACAAATAAAAAAGCCGCAGAGTTGCAACTACTGCGGCTTTTTTCTGTTTCTAAGATGGTGGGCCCAGTAGGACTTGAACCTACGACCAATCGATTATGAGTCGACTGCTCTGACCAACTGAGCTATAGGCCCTGAAAGTGACGCTACTCGTCGAGGAAGCCGCGCAAATTGTCCGAGCGCGTAGGGTGGCGCAGCTTACGCAATGCTTTGGCTTCAATCTGACGAATCCGCTCGCGCGTGACATCAAATTGCTTGCCCACTTCTTCCAGCGTGTGATCTGTGTTCATATCGATACCAAAACGCATACGCAACACTTTGGCTTCGCGCGCGGTGAGCGTTGCCAGCATTTCGCGCGTGGCCTCACGCAAACCCTCACTGGTTGCAGCTTCGATAGGCGATTGAATCGTCGTATCTTCGATGAAATCTCCCAGATGTGAATCATCATCTTCGCCCACTGGGGTTTCCATCGAGATCGGTTCTTTGGCAATCTTCAATACTTTACGCACTTTGTCTTCTGGCATTTCCATGCGCTCGCCCAATTCTTCCGGCGTAGGCTCTCTGCCCATTTCTTGCAGCATTTGCCGCGAAATACGGTTCAGCTTGTTGATTGTTTCGATCATGTGCACAGGGATACGAATGGTGCGCGCCTGATCCGCAATAGAGCGCGTAATCGCCTGACGAATCCACCATGTGGCATACGTAGAAAACTTATAGCCGCGACGGTATTCAAATTTATCGACCGCTTTCATCAAACCGATATTGCCTTCCTGAATCAGATCCAGGAACTGCAAACCACGGTTGGTGTATTTTTTAGCAATGGAGATAACCAGACGCAAGTTGGCCTCCACCATCTCACGTTTGGCGCGACGCATGCGCGCCTCGCCCAGCGACAAGCGGCGATTGATTTCTTTCAATGCCGACAGCGGCATACCCATGCGCGTTTCGATTTGCAGCAATTTTTTCTGACTGCGTTGCACATCGGCTTTAATGCCTTCCAAACGATCAACTACAGCCTGATTCTTTTTCAAACGCAACTGCGCGGCAATCCATTTGTCATTGGTTTCATTGCCGGGAAAAGCTTCGATAAAGTGTTTGCGCTCCATACCGCCACGACGAAGACACAGCGTCATGATCGTGCGCTCTTCTGCACGAATTTGAGCCATAACATCGCGGCAACTATGCAAAATGGGATCAAACTGGCGCGGCGTCAGTTTAAAAAACTTGAACAGCTCTGCCAGCGCATCCATTTCTTTGCCGGCCTGTTTGCTATCACGGCCGTGCTTGGCAAGCGCTTTCTGGGTTTTATCGAACTGCTTCTTCAGATCGCCAAAGCGAATGCGCGCCTCTTCAGGATCTGGCCCAGTATCCACCTCTGTTTCATCCTCGCCGCCTTCTTCATCTTCCTCGTCATCCTTGGCAGCATCTTTGGTTTCCAATTCCGGCTCGGCATCATCTGGAATATTGGCCACAGGCAGCGTATCCACCGGGTCGAGATAACCGGTGATGATGTCATTGAGTTTGCGCTCTTCCGTAGCAACCAGCGCATACT
>CAZZNL010000237.1:822-3080 GCA_964655625.1 uncultured Pseudomonadales bacterium | reverse complement strand
CGCCATTTTTTCTCTGGCTGTTATATCGCAGTCGGCGTGAATTGTTGTTGTAGTGGTTTGGAGTTGTGACTGTTTTTGGTTGTGACTGTTTTGGATTGTGACTGTGCTGCCATTACTGGAGTTGTTATGTCGTTGTTAAGCGTTAAGCAATTGCAATACCGCACCGATACCCGCTGCATTTTGTCGGGCGTGGATTGCCAATTGCAGGCAGGAGAATTTGTCGGTTTGATCGGCGCCAATGGCGCAGGAAAAACAACCTTGTTGCGTTTGTTGATCGGTCTGCTGACACCGTGCGCGGGTGATGTGCTGATCAATGGCAAATCCTTGCAGCATTATTCTCGGCGCGCATTGGCTAGGCGTATGACCTTGGTTCCGCAAGACACGGGTATTGCCTATCCATTTTCTGTGCGTGAGTTAGTGGCAATGGGTCGTCACCCTCATCTGCGGCGTTTCGCGCCGATGATGAAAGATGATTTAGCGATTGTTGAATCTGCAATGCGAACATTGGCTGTTGACGGCATGGCAGATAAGCCTGTTACCGCCTTGTCGGGTGGAGAACGACAGCGGGTGATGATTGCCAGAGCTTTGGCGCAACAGACGGCCATTGTTTTGCTGGATGAAGCGACAGCCAGTCTGGATCTCTGTCATCAGTTGGATGTGTTGGAGGCTGCCAAGCGTCTAGCGCAGCAGGGGCATTTAGTGATTGCGGCAATCCATGACTTGAGTATGGCCTCACGTTTTTGTGATCGCTTGCTGTTATTGGCGGATGGAAAACTGGCTGCTTGTGGTAGTCCGCAACAGGTGTTGACGCCTGCTCATCTACATCAACATTTTTCTGTGGATGCACATGTGCAACCGGCATATCCGGTGGCGGGTTTGCATGTGACTGCTGTGCGTTCACTGATTGGAAGATGACTGTTTTTTGTCGATCTGTTTTTTATTAACCAAGGAGTAAAAGTATGAGTGCATCATCCAGTATTGTTGTTGAGCCAGGCAATGGAACTTTAGAGGTTTTCTCTGTTCCAGCAGAGGAGCGTGTGTTGTTTCCCATGCTAAAAGATATTTTTGAGAACTATTGGGATGTCATTATTTTTGGCAGTGCAGTTCAAGGGGGAATTTTCGAGGTGCGTGCGCCCAATGCACCTGAGAAAATTGGCATGCTGGATGGCTATCTCACCGTGGATTTTGGGCGTTGGCATTTTCATTTGTGTATTGGTGAGCATAAAGGCACAAAGCGTTCCCCTTGCCCGCCTGAACTGGCTAAACACAGACAGACAGCGCGTGCTGAGCTGTACCGCCGTTTAGGGGATGATGGAGTGCCAACGAGTTGGGGGTTTCGCATGTTCAACGGTGCGGACGAGCAACAGATGACCGTTTTTCTGCCCAGCCCTTTTTTGAGTGTCGAACAGAAAATTATCAAAGTGCCGCAATATGAAAATTTGGCGCTGTGGGATCATTTGCGCCAAACCTATTTGGGAATAGCGCCTGAAGCATTGGATCGAGCGGGAAAAGGATTTCATCATGGCTGAGGCCATTGCAGTGCAGCGATCGTTTTCTGTTGGTGAGCAACCAGAGTCCGGCTGGATACGTGGTGCCGATCTGCTATCTCCGGCGACAGGAATTTTTCAGGGTTTGCTGCAAGCAATTGGCAGCGGTATTGGTACGAAAAATAAGCGAGTCATCGCTGCCAGCTTTGCGTTGCGCTACGGCTGGTCTGCGGGTGCGCCGCTGCGCAACATCAAGTGATGAATTTGGCGCTAGACAATATCAGCCTTCATTTTTGTGATGCAGGATTGTATCGCGAGTACAGTTTGCATCGCGCCGAAGTTGTCTTTCAGTGTGAGTCGCGCAACGTGGCTGATCGAGAGGTTGTGCTGCACATGGCTGAGCAGTTATATGCACAAGCGGAGCCCGTGATAGAGGCGCTGCATGAGTGGTCGCGGTTTTCGCGTCGTGCACTGTGGGCCATGACTGTCTCATCGTGGGCATCGCAGAGTGTGAGAGTTGCTGAAGCGGTTTTTGGCGATCGCAACAAAGGCTATGCCATTGCAGAACATCTCCTCAGCTATAATCCCAACCTCTATCGCAATAAGCCTATTTTTTATAGTGTGCAGCACGGCATGGAGCAACGCTTATTTCAGAAACGTGCCGCGTGTTGCTTGTATTACTTGGGGCCGGAGCGCAGCTTTTGCACCAGTTGCCCGCTGCTGGTTGATGAAGAAAGGGTAGATCGCAGTTTTCATTATATGCAGCAATAC
>CAZZNL010000237.1:0-812 GCA_964655625.1 uncultured Pseudomonadales bacterium | reverse complement strand
TGCGGTGGAGACAGAAAATGAAAAATGCCTCTCAAGATTGTTTTGTATCGCGCCGCCAGTTTTTGCAGTATTCCGGTCTGTTTTTGGGGGCATGGATGTTGCCTGTCTGGGGTAGAGCATCTGTTAAGAACATGCCAGTCTCTCCTCTGTATGCAATGGCGCTGGTGCCGCCACCAGTTTTGTCTGATGCGTGTGCTGCGGTGCGGCGACAGTGGGATCGCGAGCACAGCGACAAAACATTTCCACATATCACGTTGAAGCAGCCGTTTACATTTGCAGAACATAGCGTTGAGCGAGAGGCAGAATTGCTATTGCTGGTGCATCGTGTATGCGCTGCGCATCGGGCATTGCAAGTGCAGCTGGAATCGGTGAGCAGTTTTGAGTCGCCAACACATGGCAATGTCGTGCATGTGCAAGTGGCGCTGTCTCCCGCTATGCATGCTCTGCAGCAGGCTTTGACGAAGGCGGTGTTTAGTATTGATGGTCGCACTGCGGCAATGACGCCCGAGCAGGAGATAGAGATTTTTTATCCGCATCTGACATTGGCGCAGGGGTTAACAAAAACAGCGGCAGCTGCACTGTTGGCTACTGCCTTGCCTGCGATTGAGCGACAAACCTTCTTGGCAAAATCGGTGGTGGTAGGGCGCTGCCGTGCCGATGGTGTCTGGGAAAAAATTGCTGACTTCTCTTTGGCTGTTTAAGGCGGGCTATGGCTGTTTTGTTGTTCCTCGGCGTGGCTTCCACTAGAATGGCTGCAGCTTCAGGTGCCTGAGGAGCATTCGCTCCAAGGGTGAAACGGGAAGCTGGTGCGT
>CAZZNL010000236.1:0-3090 GCA_964655625.1 uncultured Pseudomonadales bacterium | reverse complement strand
CAGAAGTGCTGCTGATTGTTTGTCGAAAGCAGATTTTTCTGCTTTCGACATAGGCTCGGCCATAGCAACATTCATGTTGGCCAAAGGATTGACTGCATTACCGTTGACATGGAACTCATAGTGCAAGTGAGGGCCTGTCGCGAGGCCGGTCATGCCAACAGCGCCAATCGTTTGTCCCTGGCTGACTTTCTGGCCGGTTTTGACGCCGATCTTGCTCATGTGGCCGTACAGCGTTGTATAAACACCACCGTGTTGAATCATCACCACATTGCCGAATCCATTGCGTACACCAGCAAAAGCAACCGTGCCGTCACCTGCTGCCCTGATAGGTGTGCCGGTTGGGGCGCCGTAGTCGATACCTTTGTGGGCGCGAATTTTATGCAGGATGGGGTGCTTACGGCTCAAGCTGAAATAGGAAGTGATTTTGGCGAAATCTACCGGCGTGCGCAAAAATTGTTTGCGCGTGATGCTGCCGTCGGGACGGTAGTAACTCGTGCTGCCATTTTTGTTGGTGTACTGAACAGCGCGATACGTTTTGCCCTGATTGGTAAACTCGGCCGCAAGAATGTTGCCATGACCAATGGGTTGTCCGTCCAAGTAGAGTTCCTCATACATCACAGCAAAGCTGTCGCCTTCCTGGATGTCCTGCAGAAAGTCAATGTCGTACGCAAAAATATCTGACAGCTTCAGAATAGTCTTATCATTCAAGCCAGCTTTTTGCCCTGCCATGAAGAGAGAACTGGTAATGGTTGCCGTGGCATAGCGATGACGTACTTCGGGTACGCGCGTGACTTGTTTACTTTCGTACGCATCACCAACGCGCTTGACGGAAACACTTTCCAGTTTGCTACGGTGCAAACGCAACTCAAGTGGTTTGCCGTCTTGCATCAATATGTCGATCTGGTTGTCGAGATCCAGAGATGTCAGCTGCTTGGCATCTTTGCTACTGTTGACAATTTCATGTACATCACTGGAATCGAGGCCAGCTTTTTGCAATAGACTCGACAGGGTATCGCCCTTGCGCACAGTTAGGTGCAGCCACGGGTCTGTCTCAACAATTGGTGCTGTCGCGATAATATTTTCTGCAGCAGGCGTTTCAGTTGCTGGTGTGGGTATTGTGGAGTCTGTTGCGGTGACTGTCGGTTCAGGCAACAGCGTTTCTGTCGCGCGATAGGCAACAACATTGTCTGGCAGTGTGGCCAACAGCACGATAACAGCCAGTGAAATACCGCAGGCGGCCAGCAAATGGTGGCGCGGGAAATGGTGTGTCCAGACGCTGCCAGTATTGTGGTGTTCTTTAGAGAGCAGGATTTCTATAGGGTTATTTGCTGCTTAAGGGGTCGATTCTATGCATGTCTAGGTAGACATGACAACCCTTTTTTGTGAATTGTTTGATGGATGTATGCGGCTTCGCCTTGTATTCGCAGGGTATTTCGGTAACGTGTGCGGCTTCACGTAACAGGTGTCCAGATGAGAGGTTTGAGAGCGTGGCAACACAGGATTTGATCGCAGAGTTGCAGGCTAGGGGGTTGGTGAATCAGTTGGCGGGTGGTGCGGAGCTGGTGGAGCACCTGCTCACAGGCAGTCGCACTGTTTATTGTGGCTTCGACCCTACGGCAGACAGCCTTCATATTGGCAGCTTAGTGCCGCTATTGGCTTTGCGGCGATTCCAGTTGGCCGGCCACAAGCCTATTGCTTTGGTGGGCGGCGCGACGGGTCTGATTGGCGATCCCAGTTTCAAGGCGGAGGAAAGAAAGCTGAATACGCCGGATATTGTGGCCGGCTGGGTTGAGAAGCTGCGTGCGCAGGTCTCGCAATTCGTGGATTTTGATGCAGGGTCATGTGCCGCCGAGGTGGTCAATAACTACGACTGGACTCATGGAATGAGTGTTCTGGACTTCTTGCGGGATATCGGCAAGCACTTTTCAGTTAATGCCATGATCAATAAAGAGTCGGTAAAGCAGCGAATTGATCGAGAGGGAGAGGGTATTTCCTTTACTGAATTTAGCTACATGTTGCTGCAGTCCATGGATTTTGCAGAACTATACCAGCGCAAGGGTTGTACGGTGCAAATGGGTGGCTCTGATCAGTGGGGCAATATTACCGGTGGGATTGACCTGACGCGGCGTCTGCATCGGCAACAGGTGTATGGGCTGACTTTGCCTCTGGTCACCAAGGCGGACGGCAGTAAGTTCGGCAAAACTGAAGCTGGCACGATTTGGTTGGATGCGGCGCGAACATCGCCTTACATGTTCTATCAATTCTGGATGAATACCGCTGATGCGGATGTCTACAGGTTTTTGCGCTACTTTACATTTTTGGATGTTGCAGCCATTGCGGACATTGAGCTCGCTGATGCGCAGGCGCAGGGTCGTAGGTCGGGGCAAGGGGTGCTGGCTCGAGAGGTGACTGCGCTAGTGCATGGCCATTCCGGTGTGCAGGCGGCGGAGCGTATCAGTCAGGCATTGTTTTCAGGTGATGTAGCGCATTTGACGGAATCTGACTTGGCGCAGTTGGCGCTAGATGGATTGCCGACAACAAAAATGCAAGGCGGTGATCGCTCGCTGATCGACGTGCTTGTTGAAACCGGGTTGGCCGTGACGCCACGCGGTGAAGTGACAGTAGGGCAGGCTCGCAAGTTTATTCAAGAGGGAGCCATTCAAATAAATGGTGTGCGACAGGAGGATATTGGCTCGTCATTGCATGTTTCGACAGCCATCTATAATAAGTACCACCTATTGCGCCGAGGCAAGAAGCAGTTTCATTTACTGGTTTGGGAGTAAAGATAAATTTTTTTCAAATAAAGGTTGCGGTAAGTTGTTAGTTGCCTATAATGCGCGTCCGCACTGAGCGAGCCTCAGGTGGGTTGATTAAGAAGGTATCAGACAATGCGTGTGGGTACTTGTATTGATGGCAGTAAAATCAATACATTACCTGACAATTCATATTGTGAAAGCGATGTATTGAGCCGAGTTTTGGGTGTTTGGCGGGTTACTGCTAAAGCATCCGCTCTTGCCTTCGGGCAGAGTTAAAAGATTGAACTGAAGAGTTTGATCATGGCTCAGATTGAACGCTGGCGGCAGGCCTAAC
>CAZZNL010000235.1:0-3114 GCA_964655625.1 uncultured Pseudomonadales bacterium | reverse complement strand
GCGAACATGCTGCCCATCATCACGGCGTGTGCGCCGGCGGCAATGGCTTTGGCGATGTCACCGGAGAAGCGAATACCGCCATCGGCAATGAGAGGTATTCCTGTACCCTGTAACGCGGCGGCAACGTTGGCAATGGCGCTGATCTGAGGGACGCCAATACCGGTGACGATACGAGTGGTGCAAATGGAACCTGGGCCGATGCCTACTTTGACGCCATCAGCACCGGCTTTTGCCAGGGCAGTGGCCGCTTCGCCGGTGGCGATGTTGCCGCCGATGACTTGCACATGAGGATAGTGCTGTTTGATCCAGCTGACGCGGTTGAGGACATTCTTGGAGTGGCCATGTGCCGTATCAACAACCAATACATCTACGCCTGCGGCAATCAATGCTTCGACACGCTGGTCTGTGTCGCCGCCCACACCCACAGATGCACCGGCGCGCAAACGACCTTGTTCATCTTTACAGGCGTAGGGAAAGGTCTCGGCCTTGCTGAAGTCCTTGACGGTAATCATGCCGCGCAAATCAAAGTTATCGTTCACCACCAAAATTTTCTCAATGCGATGACGGTGCAGCAGCTCCTTCACGGTATCGGCAGATGCGCCCTCTTTCACCGTAACTAGCCGGTCTTTCGGTGTCATGATGCTGGACACCGGTGCGTCCAGGTGGGGTTCAAAGCGAACATCGCGGCTGGTGACGATGCCCACTAGTTTGCCGTCTTGCATGACGGGCACCCCAGAGAAATGGTGTTCGCGCGTGAGATTGATCAGTTCGCGGATGCTAGCGGTCGATTCAATGGTGACAGGATCTTTGACAACGCCACTTTCAAAGCGTTTAACCTGCGACACTTGAGCGGCCTGCTGTGCAACGGTCATGTTCTTGTGGATGATGCCGATACCGCCTTGTTGTGCCATGGCAATAGCCAGGCGCGCCTCGGTGACGGTATCCATCGCCGCTGATACCAACGGCGTATTGAGTTCGATGTTGCGGGTCAGCTGGGTTTTGATACAGACGTCTTTGGCGACAACTTCGGAGTAGCCAGGCAGTAACAGGACGTCATCGAAAGTCAGGGCTTCGTGGGCGATACGCAACATAGGAATCCGGCACTAAGGAGGGTCTGGCGGGTGCAAATTATAGAGCTGCCCCTCTTGCCGGTAAACCGAGGGGCAGCGGATGGCGCTAGCGTCTGATTACTTGCAGTCGTTCATACACTGCTGCAAGTCATCTTCACAGGCCTGCTTGGCAGTGTCTGACTCGGCTGTGTTTTTGCATTCCTGGTGTTCTGATTTGCATGTTTGCGTGCATTCATCTGCCAGTACGGTAGTAGATGAAAGCATGAGAGTGAGTGCGATGGCGATCAGCTTCTGTATTTTCATGATGGTACCCGTTAGTGGTGGAAGAGCGCAGTTATCGTCAACCAAAGTTGGCCAAAAATCCAGAGGGTTAGGGAGGCTTATTGCATGGGAATGGCTAATTCTTGGGCGCGATCCTGTTTGAGCTTATTGAGATCGCTGTTGACGCTGCGCCGGAAGCTGTCAATGCTGCGCAGCGTTTCCTCTTGATCGCTGACGCGTTTGCTTAAAGTATCCAGTTTTTTCTGGAGTTGATCGTTTTGTTCCAATGCCATGGTGGCCTGTCGGCTCGCGTCTCTGGCCACAGGGTCGCCTTGAGTTAGTCGTTGTTGTAATGCCGTTAGACCGGTATTAATTTCGGCGATGGACTTGTTGGCGCGCTCTGCGATTGTCTTGCCATCGGTAGCGATTTTTTTGGCTTCGTCATTTTGCTTGTCGCTTTGGGCGCTGAGTTTTTTAAGTTCGGCGGTGGATGCCTGTAGCGCATTGATCGCTTTCTCATTACTGGCTTGTTGTTTGGTTAGGTCATTATTGGTAGCGTTGATTCGCAGATCCAAGGCTTTTACTTTTTCTTCTATGGTTTGGCTTTTCTGCCCATCGTTGGTGGCCGATATACCCAGCTGTGCTTCCAGCGTTGTAATGCGGTTTTGTAAGCGAGTATTGAGATCTTGTTGCTGTGCCGAGCGGTAGTGCTGATAACCTGCGACACATAGGGTGATAACCAATACCAGTACAGTAAATAACCATTGGTTGATGCTGGATGTTGCAGTGTTATTGGCAGCGGCTTTTTTTTCCATCTTTGCCGGATTCATCTTGGGTGGATTCATCTTAGCAAGTGATGGCTGCGTCACCCGATCTTCTCTGTTCGGCACGATGGATGAGCTGTCCAGAAAGTCGTCGTCGTGATTGGGCATAGTGAAATCCGAAAGCTGGCAAATAAATAATTAATAGAGATGAAGTGCCGAATTACAGGCGTTCAACCCATGTACCTATGGGGGTGGTTATTTTGTGCAAACACCAACCGATACCGATAAAGGCTGCCAGCCACGCAATAGTGGCAGCCCATGCAGGCAGGTAGTGAAAAAAAACGTCATAACGAGCCATTAGAGGCCAGTGCAGCAAATAAGTTTCATAGGAGTAGGTGCCGTAGAGGTGTAGAAAACGGTTGTCCAGCGGTTTGAGTGAAAACCCAATGATCAGTGCGATCATGGTAATCAGGCTGGTGGCTTGGCCAATAAAAAAGTTTTTGTCAAAACCGATGCTGGACACGGCATTGGCAACAGTGGGCCAGCTGCTAGCGGTGTTATGGCAGGCCATGTAACCGGCAAACAGTAGACTGAGTACAGTGAGTGCCAAGCGTATGCTGTTATTGGAGGCTGTGTTGCGAAATTGTTCCAATTTGGCTGTGTGTTGCGGATAAGCGTTGAGCCACCACGCTATGAGCATGCCCAAAGAAAATGCATTGGTGTGCAGTCGATGTAGCCAATTGACTTGTAGTTGTAGTGGATCCGACAAGGCAAACGCATTGGCAATAACGGCAAGTAGTAGTGCTGTGAGCCAAGGTTTACTGCGGATAAATAGCAGAGGAAACAGGATGTAAAACATCAACATCCAACTGATGTACCAGAAGGGTGAATTAACGTCTTCAAAAGCATTGGCTCTAGGAAATAATCCCAAAAAAGATTGCAGCATATAAAAGGGAGAATAGCGCGTGCCGTGGAATAGGTAATCACACGCAAACAGTGCGATCAGTACGATCCAGAAC
>CAZZNL010000234.1:0-3116 GCA_964655625.1 uncultured Pseudomonadales bacterium | reverse complement strand
GTTGATGAGTGATGTGCTGAAGCAAGAACTGCCGGGTTATCGCATCGCTGTGCTGAGCGGCCCCAATCTCGCGGGTGAAATTGCGGAGAAGCAGTTGACGGGAACGGTGGTGGCCAGTGCAGATGAGGAAGTGTGTCGCGCTTTACAAACCTGCTTGCGCAGCCCGTATTTTCGCGTTTACAGCAATGCCGATGTGTACGGTGTCGAGTTGGGTGGCGTGTTGAAAAACAGTTACGCCATTGCTTGTGGCATGGCTGCCGCTTTGGGCTTGGGATACAACACGATCAGTATGTTGATTACGCGCAGCATCGCTGAAATGGGGCGTTTTGCTGCCCGATTGGGGGCAGATCCGCTCACGTTTATCGGTTTGGCGGGTGTCGGCGATTTGATTGTCACCTGCACCTCACCGCGTTCTCGCAATTATCGTATTGGCTATGCCATCGGCCAGGGCAAAACATTGGATGAGGCTATTGCCGATGTAGGCCAGGTGGCTGAGGGCATCAACACCGTGCATTTGGTGAAACTCAAAGCGGATGAATTGGGCGTGTACATGCCTCTGGTCAGTGCGCTGAATGACATTCTGTTCAACGGCCGCAGTATTGCCGATGCCAGTGCTGCGTTGATGGGTGGAGACAACAATAACGACGTGGAGTATCGCGCCAATCTGCTGGAGCCGAGTAGTCAACAGCATCTGTAACGCAAATATCGAGCAGCCATCATGATGCTTCAACCGCAACAGATTGAATGCCATGTATTGGGCTTGCGCCTAGCGGCTCAGCGTTGGCATGAAGGTGGTGTGCCGGTAATCGCACTACACGGCTGGCTGGACAATAGCGAAAGTTTTTCTTTCATCGCACCGGAAATGCCAGCCGTTGATTTGGTGGCCTTAGACATGGCTGGCCATGGCAGGAGCGATCATCGCGCTGCTCATGCCAATTATTTGATTTGGGATGATTTGCGCGACATTTTGGCGGTAGCTGATCAGCTGGGCTGGCAGCGTTTTGGTCTACTGGGACATTCACGCGGTGCGATTATCGCGGCGCTGTTAGCCAGTGCCATGCCGGAGAGAATCACGGCCTTGGGGTTAATTGATGGGCTGTGGCCGCAGACTTGTGAGGCGGGTCAGGTGCCGATGCAATTGGCGGCGAGCCTGCGTGCGGAACAGCAGCAAAAAACACCGCGCACGTTTGCGTCGCTGGATGCCATGGTGCAGCAGCGACAGCGACACGGCTTTGCAGTGACAGCTGAGACGGCACGCGTGTTGGTGCAACGCAATGCAGTGCAGCGCGAAGATGGCCAGTGGCAGTGGCGCACGGATCCGCGTCACCGTTTGCCATCCTTGATGATGCTGACACCAGAGCAGGCGCACGCCTGTCATCGCGCTATCACCGTGCCAACAGAGTTGGCGCTGGCCAGTGCGGGCCTGATATTGGCGTATCCCGATTATGCCGAGCGTTTGTTGAGCTTGCCGCAAATCAATTGGACGCTGTATGAAGGCGGCCACCATTTGCACATGGAGGGAGCGCAAAGCATACTGGGCTGCGCCTACAACCGGTTCTTCCAGCGCCTGTGAATATCGACATCAAGAACATTCCCGTCAAACAGCAGTTGATTCTGATGATCTGCGCCGTCAGTTTTGTCAGTTTGCTGATTGCCAGTACAGCGTTTGTTCTCTACGACCGCGCCTCTTATCGCGATAATCTTTTGCACCAAACCACGCTGCTGGCGCGTGTAGTGGCCAGCCACAGTGCCAATGCGGTGGCTTATAACGATGTGTATGAGGCACGCATCAATTTACAGAGTTTGGGTGCGGATACATCCATGGTTTCGGCTTGCATCAACAGCGAAGGTGGGCAGTTGGTGGCGATGTATTCGCGCGAATACTTTCAGCCGATTGAGGAGGCGGGGCAGCCCATTCCCGGCGTGGAATGTTTGGCTTCGGAAAGTTTTATCTCGCGTTTTGAAGGTGATTATCTCGATTTGATTCAGCCTGTGCTTTGGGGGGATTCTCAGAAAATCGGGCAGTTGCATTTGCGCGTTTCCATGTTGGATTTGGAAAAACGCTTTACGGCTTTTACGGTGGTCATGATTCTGATTGTGTTATTGGTCAGCATGTTGTCGATCGCCTTGTCGAGCAAAATTCAGGCTTTTATTTCTGTGCCGTTGTTGATGCTGACGCAAACCGCCAACACCATCAATCGTTTTAAAGATTATTCGCTGCGCGCCAGAACCGATCGCCACGACGAGTTGGGTCAATTGGTGCAAGCATTTAATGGCATGTTGGATACCATCGAGCTGCAAAACCGCGCCTTGTTGCACGCCAATGAACACCTGGAAGATGAGGTGCAAAGGCGCACCAGCGAACTGCGTGCGACCAATCAAGAGCTGGAGGCCTTTACTTATTCTGTGTCGCACGATTTGCGTTCGCCGCTGCGCTCTGTGGATGGATTCAGTGCAGCATTGCTGGAAGATTGTGGTGCGCAGCTTGATAAAACTGCGCTGAGCTACATCGGGCGTATCCGCGCTGCCAGCCAGCGCATGGGCAATTTGATCGATAGCTTGCTGCACTTGTCGCGGGTATCGCGTCAAAACATGCGACTGTCTAATGTCGATTTGGTTGAGATCGCCAGAGAAATTGTGGCAGATTTGGCAGTGCGCTATACCGACAAGCCTGTGGATTTTGTCTGCCCCGAGACTATCGTGACGCATGCAGACCGCGATTTGCTGCGCATCGTGTTGGAAAACCTGTTGGGCAATGCGTGGAAATACAGCCGCAATGCCGAGAGTCCGCGTGTGGAATTGAGTGTCTATGATCGCAGTGGTGAACAGGTATTCTGTGTGCGCGATAACGGCGCGGGTTTCGACATGAAATACGCGGATAAATTATTCAGTCCATTCCAGCGGCTGCACAGCGATCATGAATTTGAAGGCTTGGGGATAGGTTTGGCAACCGTCGCACGTATCATCCATCGACACGGTGGTGAAATTTGGGCGGAAGCACAAGTGGGTAAAGGCGCTGCGTTTTACTTTACCTTGCAGCAGGATGCGTTTGGCAGTTAATGACCGCTATTAATCCATGTGCTGCCAGATGGTTTGTAGTTTTTCTTGCCAGACAC
>CAZZNL010000233.1:0-3138 GCA_964655625.1 uncultured Pseudomonadales bacterium | reverse complement strand
CGGCCGCGATGCCGTGGCGATTATTTCCACCGGGCAGATTTTTACAGAAGAGTTTTACACGCTGGGCAAGCTGGCGCGCGGTGTGATCGGCAGCAATAACTACGATGGCAATACCACCTTGTGCATGGCCTCGGCAGTGTCAGGTTACAAGCGTTCATTTGGTTCCGATGGCCCGCCGGGTTGCTATGACGATTTTGAACACACGGAATGTTTGATGGCCTTTGGCTCCAATCTGCCAGAGCAACACCCGATTATTTACTGGCGATTGAAAGAAGCGCTGGAAAAACGCAAGTTTCCGGTCATCGTGGTCGATCCGCGCGTGACCATGTTGGCGCAGTTTGCCGATATTCACTTGCCGATCACGCCGGGCACGGATCTGGTGCTGTTGAACAGCATGGCGCATGTGATCATCAACGAAGGTTTGCACGATCAAGCCTATATTGATCGCTGCACCGTTGGCTTCGAGGAGTTGAAAGCCCTGGTGCAAGACTATGATCCTACCAGCGCGGCAAAAATTTGTGGCATTGATGAAGACACCATTCGTTTGGTGGCGCGCACCTACGCCAATGCTGGTGCAGCGATGTCGATCTGGACCATGGGCATCAATCAAAGTACGCACGGTTCAGACGGAGTGAGTGCAATCAATAATCTCAATTTGATCACCGGCAATATCGGCAAACCGGGCGGCACCAGTTTGTCGATTACAGGGCAGTGCAATGCGATGGGCACGCGCGAGTGGTCATCTTGTTCCGGATTGCCTGGCTATCGCATGTTGGAGAAGCAGCAGCACCGCGAAGAAATCGCCAAGTTCTGGGGTATTGATGAAAGTTTCTTTCCGGAAAAACGCGGCTTGAGTGAAACGGATATTTTTCCTGCAATTGAAGCGGGGCAAATCAAAGCGCTGTGGATTGTGGCGACCAACCCGATGACCTCCATGCCAAACTCGCCGCGCATTCGCAAAACGATGGAAAAGTTAGAGTTTTGCGTGGTGCAGGATTCGTATCAGGATGTGGAGTGCACGCAGTACGCACACGTCTATTTGCCCGGCGCAGTGTGGGCGGAGAAAGAAGGTTGCTTCACTAATACAGAAAGGCGCGTGAATGTTACGCGGCCTATTGCACCACCTTTTGCCAACAGCAAACCGGATTTGTGGATATTCACGCAATTGGCGAAACGCTGGGAACAAGGCAGAAAAATTAAATTTCCTGATACGGCAGAAGAAGTGTTTGAAGAAATGAAAACACTGTCGAAATTGGGTAAAGGGCTCAATGGGCATGAGCGCATGCTGGATATTTCTGGTATGAGTTACGAGAAAATTGAACAGGCGCGCGGCATTCAGTGGCCGATGCGCGAAGGGGATGCGCAGGGCTCGCAGCGTCTTTATACCGATGGGGTGTTTCAATTCCCGGATGGCAAGGCGCGTATCTTGGCGCTGCCGTATATCGAGAATAACGAAGTGCCGGAAAATGAATTTCCGTTCTGGTTGAATTCGGGTCGCGTAGTTGAACATTTCCACACGCGCACCAAGACCGGCAAAGTGGGTAACTGCAACAAGTTCAGCCCAACGCCTTACATGGAAATCAATCCCGATGCGGCACATGAACTGGGTATTGGCCAGATGGAATACGTGCGATTGGTGTCAAAGCGCGGCGATGCCGTGGTCATGGCGCAGCTGACGCATCGTGTGCCGCACAACATGGTGTTTATCCCGTTTCATTTTCACGACTGCGTCAACCGCTTGACCTTGGGTTTGTTGGATCCGCATTCGCGCCAGCCGGCGTTCAAGCAGTGTGCGGTGCGTATTGAAAAAACCGATCAGCAGGAAGCTGCGCGGCTAAATGTGCAAATGCGGAAGTTCTGAGCGGTTGCCCCTATTGAGGAAGTGTTATGAGTGTTGAAACGTATTCTCCTGTAGCAGCGAGTGGAACAGCGAGCGGAACAGCAGCCAAGCAAGGTGGTTGTGGCAGTGGTGCCTGCGGCTGTAAAAGTGGTGCGTCTGCACAGAGCAATGCGCAATACGACAATATCGTCAGCAAAAAACCGACAGCTTCATTGTTTCCGGTGCGCGATAACGAGCCGGAATATGCCAAGTTAAACGATCCGCTAACGCAAGACACTAATCGCTACGGCAACCCTATCATTCTGGCATCCGATCGCGGTGTCAGCTTGAAGATCAATGGTGTGGATGAGATCAGCTCCAACCCTAATCGCACCAAACAGCACGCGTTTCACTTTACTGCAGACAACTGCATCGGCTGTCACGCGTGTGAAGCCGCGTGCAGTGAAAAAAATGATATGCCGCCGCATTTGAGTTTTCGCTCGGTGGGTTATGTGGAGGGCGGTACCTACCCGAACTACACGCGCATGAACATTTCGATGGCGTGTAATCACTGTGACGACCCGGTGTGTTTGAAAGGTTGCCCGACGCGCGCCTACACCAAACACGCGGAATACGGTGCGGTGATTCAAGATCCGGAAATTTGTTTTGGTTGCGGTTACTGTACCTGGGTTTGCCCTTACAACGCACCGCAGTTGGATCCAGTGAAAGGTCGCGTTGAGAAATGCAATATGTGTGTGGATCGCTTGGAGGTGGGCTTGAAGCCCGCCTGTGTTTCCGCCTGTGTGGGCAACGCGCTCAATTTTGGTGTGGTGGAAAACACACCGGAAAACCGCGAGCAAATTGAAACGCGCATTCCGGGATTTCCTGACCCTTCCATCACCAAGCCCAATATTCGCTTTCAGCAAGTGAAAACGCTGCCGCGTGAAGTGACGCGCACCGATTCTATGCCGGTGAAATATTTGAAAGACGATGCAGCGGGTTGCTACAAACCTGTGGTCGATCAAAAAATGGGTCATGCCAAGGAGTGGAATGTGGCCAAGTTGAGTTCGCGTGAAAACCCCTTGGTAATTTTTACGTTGGCATCGCAAGCCGCAGCAGGTGCATTTGCACTGTTGTTTTTTGGCAAATTGTTTGGTGTTGAGGTGTTGTCGGCGGTGGCAGCATCGCCAGTGGCCGCCTTGATTGAGATGACAGCCATTGCCCTGATTGCGCTCGGTTTGCTGATGTCGACTATTCACCTCGGCAAACCCATGCGTTTCTATCGCGGGTTTAATAATTTGCGTCATTCGCCGGTGTCG
>CAZZNL010000232.1:0-3151 GCA_964655625.1 uncultured Pseudomonadales bacterium | reverse complement strand
GTATTGCGATGTCGATGGCAGCTTCTTGAATCACCAACCCGATCCCAGTGATATAGCCAATTTGCAAGACCTCATTCAAGCGGTGAGCAGCGAAGGTGCCGATCTCGGTGTGGCATTTGATGGCGATGGCGATCGTTTGGCGGTAGTGACAGCGAGTGGCCAAGTCATTCTGCCGGACAGCTTGTTGATGTTGTTTGCGAAAGATGTGGTGTCGCGCAATCCTGGCACCGATATTGTGTTCGATGTGAAATCGACGCGTCGCCTCAATACGCTGATTACCAGTTGCGGTGGTCGTCCGGTGATGTGCAAGAGCGGGCATTCACATATCCGCAACAAAATGTTGGAAACCGGCGCGATGTTGGGCGGTGAACTGAGCGGCCATATTTTCTTCAAAGAGCGCTGGTTCGGTTTTGATGATGGCGTATACAGTGCCGCGCGGTTGCTGGAGATTATGTCGATTCGCGATCAGGATCTCGATGGTATTTTTGCCACATTCCCCGAATCGGCGTGCACGCCAGAAATACGCATCGCCGTGCCAGAAGATAAAAAGTTTGCATTGGTGAAACAGTTGGCGGATAGCGGCGATTGGGGCAACGGTAAAGTATCTACACTGGATGGTGTGCGCGTTGATTTTGCGAAAGGCTGGGGTTTGGTGCGCGCATCCAATACGGCAGCGGCGTTGACCTTGCGCTTTGAAGCCGACGATGCTGATTCGCTAGCGACAGTGCAGCACGTGTTCAAACAGCAATTGCAACGCGTGGACAGCCAGCTGGCGCTGCCATTCTAGTTTCGCAATCAGATCTATTTAGAGTTACAGGTTAATTAGATTTACGGGTTAAAGTTACAGGAATAAACAATGACGTTGAGTCGTGAACAAGCACTGGATATTGCCAATGTGCTGACGGAGGCGCTGCCGTATATTCAGCGTTTTACGGGAAAAACCATCGTAGTGAAATACGGCGGCAACGCCATGGTGGACGATGCGCTGACACAAAGTTTTGCGCAGGATATCGCGCTGATGAAATTGGTTGGCATGAATCCTGTGGTGGTGCATGGCGGTGGGCCACAAATTGGTGCGCTGTTGGAAAAACTGGGCATTCAATCAGAATTTATTGCCGGTATGCGCGTCACCGATGCTGCGACCATGGATGTGGTGGAAATGGTGCTCGGTGGATCCGTGAACAAGGCGATAGTCAGTCTGCTCAATCAGGCCGGCGGCAGAGCTATCGGGTTGACGGGCAAAGATGGCAGCTTGATTCGTGCGCAGAAAATGCAAATGAAAGATGCGGCGGGCAATCCGCAAGACATTGGTTTTGTCGGCGAAGTGAGTCATGTCAATCGCGCAGTCATTGACGCGCTCGTGGCGAGTGATTTTATTCCGGTGATCGCGCCGGTGGGCGTCGGCGATGATGGCCAGAGTTACAACATCAATGCCGATTTGGTGGCGGGCAAAGTGGCGGAAGCACTGGGCGCAGAGAAATTGATGCTGTTGACGAATGTTGCGGGTCTGCAAGACAAGTCGGGACAGGTGCTCACCGGTTTGTCCACTGCACAAGTTGATGCCTTGATTGCCGATGGCACGATCTACGGCGGTATGTTGCCCAAAATTCAGTGTGCACTGGATGCCGTCAAGCACGGCGTCACCAGTGCGCATATTATTGATGGCCGTGTGGAGCATGCGGTGTTGTTGGAAATTTTTACAGATGACGGTGTCGGCACATTGATCACCAATCATGCACGCACAAAAACGGCAACGGTATGACTGAGTCCACTTCGGCAAGCCCACAAAAAATTCCCCGTAAGCAGCAGATCTTGCAAGCGCTGGCGCAGATGCTGGAAAGCAATCCCGGTGAGTTGATCACCACAGCGGGACTGGCGAAATCAGTGGGTGTGTCGGAAGCGGCGCTGTATCGCCACTTTCCCAGCAAGTACAAAATGTACGAAGGTTTGATCGAATTTATCGAAGAGGCGGTGTTCTCGCGGGTGACGCGCATCCTGGACGATGAGGCGCAAGCCACTGTGCGCTGCGAAAAAATAATGGGTTTGGTATTGGCGTTTGCGGAAAAAAATCCCGGCTTGGCGCGCCTGCTTTACGGCGACGCTCTGGCTGGTGAGCGCGATAAATTGCGCCTGCGGGTGACGCAATTCTTTGACAGATTGAATGCGCAGTTTCGCCAAGTGTTTCGCGATGCGGAGTTGAAAGAGAATCTGCGCACACTGGCAGTGCCTTCGCAGTCGGCGGCCGTGTTGGTGGCGCTATTGGACGGTAAGATCAGTCAGTATGCTCGCAGTGGTTTTCGCGATTTGCCTACGCAGGGCTGGACAGAGCAGTGGCTGGCGGTGCGCGCAGGGCTGTTTGCCCCGCGCCCATCAGCGTTTTGATGTTTTGCGCAAATAGCTCTGTTTACGTGGTCAGTTTAAGTTTTAGGGCGATTCTTGGTGAGGAAAATCAGGCGCTCGGTTTCTTTGTCAAAACGCACGGTTTCGTCGGCCAGTTCTTGGCGGCGTTGCACCACCTGATCTTCAGTCACTTGTAGCGCTTTTTGCAGATCGGCAATTTTTGTCAATTGCGCGGGTGGCACCGGTTGGCCATTGCGTTCAAAAATAGCGGCGCGTTGATTTTCTGCGTCAATCTGTGATTTGAGTGTGGTGACGTTGGAATTGAGTAGCACAATCTGGTTGTTGATTTCAGTGAGGCGGCGTTCGCGGGCGTAGGTGATGTCATTGACTGAGTTGTAGCGCAGCAACAGCGCTTTGTCCTGCTCCATTTGTTGCGCAGCTGTCACTTTATTTTTTGCATCTTCAGCGAGTTTCTGCCGCTCCTCTGCGGTTGGCTCCGGCGGCACGGTGGCCACAACCACACCGGCCGGAGTAACAACTTGATAACCCTTGCGCGCGTATTCCGGAGTAATGGCGTTGCTGGTGACCAACGTGCCTTTGTCATTGGTGTAGCGGTACATGTGTATTTCTTGTTTTGCTGGTTCTGCTTGGGCAATCGATACTGCAGACAGCAGCGCGGCGCACCATAAGGTGTTGCGACGTAACATTGTTGGAGAGTGGGCAGAGATGAGTGTTGCTGCAGAACGGGTCATGGTGGGCTACCTGTATGACAATGTGCTCACTCTAAGCAGGGCGGCGGTGTGTGTAAAGT
>CAZZNL010000231.1:0-3187 GCA_964655625.1 uncultured Pseudomonadales bacterium | reverse complement strand
GTTCTAACTACAACAGCCGTCCACGCGCGGCAGAAATCATGGTGGATGGCGACAACGCTTACACCGTGCGCCAGCGCGAAACGCTGGCTGATTTGTGGCGCGGCGAATCGATACTGCCAAACTAAAGATTGCCATGAGTGTGCGCGCATTATGAAATTTTGCCCTGATTGTGGCAGTGAAGTTCGCCTGGAAATTCCGGCGGGTGATAACCGCATGCGCCACGTTTGCGCGCAGTGTGCCGCCATTCACTATCACAATCCGCGCATTATCACCGGCTGTTTGCCGGTTTACGGTGAGCAAGTATTGTTGTGTAAACGCGCCATCGAACCGCGACTGGGCTATTGGACATTGCCTGCCGGTTTTCTGGAGCTCGGTGAATCTATTGCTGAAGGCGCAGCGCGCGAAACTCGTGAAGAAGCTGACGCGCAAGTAGATATTCAATCGCTATATTGTCTGTTCAACCTGCCGCATATCGGTCAGGTTTACACTATGCATCTGGCCACTTTGTCCGAGCCGGTTTTTGCCGAGCGCACCGACGAGTCATTGGAAATCCGTCTGTTTCATCGCGATGAAATTCCCTGGCAAGAGCTGGCTTTTCGCACCATGTGGCGCACCTTGCACCACTACTTTGAAGACCGCAGCAGCGGCCACTTCCCTCTGCATATTGAAGACATTGGGCCGCTATAACCGACTCAGCGGAGCGGTGATTATTCTTTCTTTTTGCGATGCGCAGCCAGCTGCTGCTCCAACTGCTCGGCACTGTGCAATAAATTCACTTCCGTAAACAACTTGCACGCCGCCGTGTGCTGCGTCAACGCATCGGCCGCCAGCAAAATAGCACCCGATGTCCACGTCGGTTTTTCATCCGGCCACAACAGATCTTCAACGAACTGATAGCCGGTCCAGTACACACCTTCATCGTCACGCCATTGATGCAGCCAGCTGTAAAGCTCCACGGCGCGTGCGCGATCTCCCGCTGCCAGCAACGCCATCGTCAACTCACAAGATTCCGCCACCGTCACCCAAGGTTGGTCTGACACACAGCGACAACCCATGCCCGGCACCACAAACTCATCCCAACGCGCATTCAAGCGTTGCAACGCTGTTTTTTTGTTGTCGATAGCGCCCGTCAAAATGGGATAAAACCAATCCATGGAGTAACGCGCTTTCGACTCCCAGGTGCGATCAAACCGCTCCGGTTTATGGCGCAGGGCATGGCCCAATTTTTCGCGCGCATTTTCCCAATGCGGTTTCGGCTCGCCCAGCACGGTAAATATATTGATCGCACATTCCAAACTTTTATAAATCGATGCATTGCCCGTCACCAGCGCATCGCGCATGGTTTTTCCCTGCCGATCGACAGCCCAGTGAATATCGCCGTGCTCTGTCTGCAAACCGATAACAAAACGGATGGCGTGCTCGACCATGTCCGCCATTTCACAGAGAAAAGAATAATTTTCTGTGATGAGGTAATGATGCCAGACGCCGGTTGCCACATACGCTACAAAATTGGTTTCGCGGCGCTCGTCATTTTTTACCGTGCGATCCTGGTAGTGTATCCACCAACTACCATCTTTTAGCTGCTCACTTTTGAGCCATTGATAGGCTTTTTCCGCCGCTGCGTATTCGCCGGCAATCGACAAACCCATGGCCGCTTCTGTGTGATCCCAGGGATCGGCATAGCTGCCGGGAAACCATGGAATACAGCCGTCTTCCAATTGCGTGGCGCGAATGTAATCAATCGCAGGCTGCAACAAATCGTGCGGAAAAAACCCTTTGCTGAGAAATGGACCGCTCATCATGCACCGCCTGTTGTGACGCTCGGCTTGTAAAAATACATGACCACACTTTTACCCATGAGCGGATCAAGCAGTTTTTCCAGCGCCACTGTCAGTGCCGGCCGCTCCATCAAATCCCACACCAGCAAACGGTGCCACTGCTGCACCAGCCAATTTGTCTCTTTCGTCTCCCAAAACGCACACTGCAGCCACCAGTACACACTGTGCAGCGCGTGCGCCCAATGCCGACGAATAAACCGCAAGCCGGTATTTTCGATGTCGCGCCGCAACAAATGTTCTTTGAAGATGCGAATATGTCCGCCTTCATTGCTGTGGTACGCATCGGAGAGTGCCCAACAGATCCATTCCGGCACATAGCGCGGCACACTGATCGCCGCCACGCCACCCGGTTTCAGCACGCGGTCAATTTCTTTCAATACCGCTAAATAATCGGGAATATGTTCCAGTACCTCGGAGCAAATTACCTTGTCAAAACTGGCATCCGTAAATGGCAGATGTAACGCATCAGCACAAGCCAAATGAAAATGTTTTTGGCAGCAGTCTGGTGTGATAAAGGGCACAGCGCGCTCGTGTGCTGTGCGCAAATCCTTGAAGCCGAGATCAATACCAATGGCGTGTACATCCGCCTCGACATAGGCGTTGATCACGTGGCGACCTTCACCACAACCGAGATCAAGCACACTGTCGCCAGGGCGAAATCCGAGCACTGCAAAGTCAACCGTTTTCATGCGACTGCCTGTTCCTGTTTCAACATGCGGTAGTAGTAATGCGTGAATTGGCGCGCCGCCAAATTCCAACAAAACGTATTTTCGATGCGCGCGCGCCCCGCTTGCGCCAATTGCGCACGCTGCTCTGGATTATCCAGCAGTTGAGCAATGGCATCGGCAATGGCCTGCTCACTGCCAGCCTTGACTACCAAACCGGCATCACCAACCACCTCTGGCAATGCACCACCGTCAGAGGAAATCACGGCAGTGGCGCAAGACATCGCTTCACCCGCCGGTAAACCAAAACCCTCGTACAGCGAAGGACACACCACGATCTCTGCTTCGTTGTAATGTCGCACCAATTGCTCAGTGGAAATACCGGAAACAAATTGCACGATATCGCCAATTGCCAATCGCTGAATGAGATTCTCGGTATAGCCGCCGGCTTTGGGTTTACCCACCACCACCAACTGCAACTGCGGGTAGCGAGTACGCAACTGCGCCACCGCTTTCAACAAATACTTCAAGCCTTTCAACGGTTGATCGGCAGAAGCGGTACACATCAACCGGAAAGGGATTTTTTTTATTTCCGGCAGCGGCCGAAATTCTTCGGTGTCGATACCGCAATGCACCAAATCGATATCACTTTCCTGTATCGGAAAATCACGCGCGATGTCGCGG